>JBDKIJ010000410.1:0-6858 GCA_039797155.1 Gemmatimonadota bacterium
TGGAACTCATCGGGATACACCACGAGTTGCGTCGGCACCCCGAGGGAGCGAAGCGCCTGATACATCTGTTCGCTCCCAGCGATCGGCACGTTGAAGTCCTTTTCGCCGCCGAGGAATTGCGTGGGGGTGGTGATGCGATCCGCCTTGTAGAACGGGTAGCTCACTTTCTCCCACAGTTTGGGGTTCTTCCACGGTGCGCCCAGTTCGTTCTCGTACTGGTAGATGTACTGGTCCGTGCCGTACATGCTGGTTTGCAGGGAGCTCCCCGCCCCGCTGGTGGCGGCCTTGAAGCGGGTCGTGGTGGCGATGGTGTAGTTGGTGAGAATGCCTCCGTAGCTCCAGCCACCGATCCCTAGACGGTTCGGATCCGCGAATCCGAGCGAAAGGACGTGATCGACGCCGGCGAGCAGATCCTGTACCTCCTTGTTCCCCCAGTCGGCGAAGATCGCCTTTTTCCACGCCTGTCCGCGTCCGCTGCTGCCGCGGTAGTTCACCGCCAGCACCAAGTAGCCGCGCGCGGCGAAGAGTTCGCGTTCGAAGGCATACAGGTGCTGATCCTGTCCGTTGGGGCCCCCATGAATGCGCAGGAGCAGCGGATACGTCTTGGCGGGATCGAAACCGTGCGGCTTCACGAGGAGGGCCCCCACCGTGAGGCCGTCCTTGTTGCGGAACTGGATATCCTCGGTCGTCGCGACCTGTAGGGCCGCAAACAGGCTGTCATTCACGTGAGTCACAGTGCGCAGCGCTGCCGGGGTGCCGGCGGAGCCGGGGCGATCAAGCGTGTGCACCTCCGCCGCTCGTGAGGCGGTGCCGGTATTGAGCACGAGACGGCCATCCCGGTTTCCATCAAATGCCGTCACCACGCGACGCCCATCAACAAGCCGGGTGACGCGCCCCGTCGCGATCTCCACTTCGGCGAGATGCTGCGCGCGATCATCGCCAAGCAGGAACCGCACGGCGTTGCCGTCAGGTCGCCAGCTGGGCGCACTGACGTCGCGGTCGAGCGTAACCGTGAGCAGGCGCGGCGCGCCACCCGTCGCGGGAATAACAGCGAGGGTGTTCTGGTTGTAGGCAGAGAGCTCTGGGGCACTGCCTTGCAGGTACGCGATCGTGCGTCCGTCCGGGCTCCATGCGGGCGAGGCGTCCGGTCCCGACCAGGTGGTAAGCTGACGCGGGGCAGATCCGGGCTTGGCATCGATCACGAAGAGATCGCTGTTGTTGAATCGATCCGGGTCGGCGCCCGCGCGTTCACTCACGAAGGCGATCTGTGTGCCATCCGGCGACCACCGCGCGCTGCTGTCATCGAAGTCTCCGGTGGTGAGCTGCACCGCGCTGCGCGAGGCGACGGTGATCACCCACAGATGCGTGCGTCGCCGTTCGAGATAGCCGTCACCATCGCGCTTGAATGCATAGCGATCCATGACGATCGGCCGAGGTCCCTTGGAAGCAGAGTCGGGTCTGGCCTCGGCCGGATCAGGGTCGCGCGACACCACGACCAGTCGCGTCCCATCGGGTGACCACTCGTAATCGCTGACCCCACCCTTCAGCTCGGTGAGGCGCACCGCTTCACCCCCGGCGCGATCCAGCAGCCACAGTTGGCCGCCCTTGGCCTCGTAGCGTCCGGAGACGAAAGCGAGATAGCGGTTGTCCGGACTCCAGCGCGGATTGGACTCGCTTTCCGGCGACGTCGTCAGTCGCACGGTGCGCGAGCCATCCCACCGCGTCATCCAGACATCGGTGTCGCGGCGATCCTTGGTGGAATCGGTCGTCGTGATGGTGTACGCGATCCACTCGCCGTCCGGTGACAGGCGCGCCGCACCGACATCGCGGAACCGATAGATGTCGTTCGCGGTGAGTGGGCGTGGCGCCTGCGCGATGACGGGCGACGACAGCGTCATGCCGGCGCAGAGCAGGGCGGCGGCGCCCGCGGGGAGGTGGGGTCGACGGATCATGCGCGAAATGTGTCGCGCCACCGCGGAGTTCGCCCGTCGCGCCCACCCGTGAAAAAACGACGGGCCCTCATCATGGCGATGAGGGCCCGTCGTACTGCTGCGCGTCGGGTGCGCTGCCTTAGGCCGCGCCGCCCTGCTTCGACTTGAGCCAGGAGACCGGAATCAGGAACAACGGCGTCAGGAACAGCCCGAGCAGGATGTTGATCCACGTCAGAGCCATGTAGTAGGCCGTCATTCCGAGCGAAGCCCAGATGGTGCCCAGCGTGCCGTGTGCTTCCACGTCTCGATCTCCAGGTACGGGGTATGGCGGCGGAATCCGCCAGAACACCACAACAGTAGTCGGATCTGGGCGCGAAGGGGAAGGGGCGTTGACGAGGACTCGCTATCGGGCGACCCTCCGGCATGGCTGGCGATGCCCGACTTTCGCTCCCCGAAGACCTCGCCCCAGCGGCCGTTCTGCGTGCCGCGCTGGAATATGCGGCGGCCTCGGTGCCGGAACCGCTGGTGCTGGCCGTATCCGGCGGCCTGGATTCCATGGCACTCCTGCATGCCATGCACCGCTGGGCACCAACCCGTATTGCGGCGGTCGCCACCTTCGATCACGGGACGGGTGACTACGCAACCGAGGCGGCCTCGCTGGTCGCGGCTGAAGCGCGGCGCCTCGGGCTGACGGTCGTGCGGGAACGGGCCCGCCACGTCGGGCGCTCCGAGGCGGCGTGGCGCGACGCCCGCTGGGTGTTCCTCCGTCGGGTTGCACGCGGCTTCCGGGCGCGCGTCGCCACCGCTCACACCCGCGATGACCAGTTGGAGACGATCGTGATGCGCTGGTTGCGCGGGAGTGGCGCCCGCGGGCTCGCGGCGCTTGCCGCCCCGTCGCCAGTGGTGCGCCCGTGGCTCGCGGTCTCCCGCACGGAGCTGGCGCAGTGGACGATGGACGAAGGGATCCCGTATCTCGAAGACCCGATGAACGCGGATCTCGCGTACACGCGGGCGCGCCTCCGCCATCGGTTGCTACCAATGCTGGTCGAGGCGTCCGAGGGATTCGCCGACGAGATGCTGGCCCTCGGTGATCAGGCCGCTTCATGGCGCCGGGAGGTCGACCAATATCTCGATGCCAATGGGGTGGCGGCGGCGTCTGACGGGCGGCGACTGGTGGTGCGGGCCTCGCTGCTGACGGAGACGACGCCGGATGGGCAGGCCATCCTGTGGCCGGCGATTTGCGCCCGAGCCGGAATTACGCTGGATGCGCGGGGAACTCAGGCGGCGGTGCGGTTTACCACCTCCGCGCGCCGCGGCGCGCACATCGAGCTGGCCGGCGGGGTGGTCATCCTGTGTCGAGGGGACGCGCGAGGTACAGTCTTCGAGGTGCGGCGTGGCGGTGTGGCGGCCCCCGGGGTCGTCTGGTCGGGCCCCCCCAGCTCCCTGCCAGGCCGCTGGGGGCGGTTCCGCATTCGACGGCTGGGTGTTGAACCGTTGGCGTCCGACGCCTGGAGCATCGGCCTTCCGGTGTCGGCCTCGGTGGTGATTCGTCCTTGGCAGGAGGGGGATCGGATCCGGTCGCACGGCGCGCCAGCAGGGCGACGCGTGACGCGGTACTTTTCGGAGTCCAGAGTACCTGTGCCTGACCGGTCCGAGTGGCCGGTGTTGCTCGTTGAGGACGAGGTGGCATGGGTCCCTGGGGTGTGCCGCGGTCTGGCGGCGCCGTCCCGGCCCGGTCGGTCGGAACTGATTTGGTATCGGTGTGAGCCTGAGTTTGACTGACGTTATAGAACATGCGGCGGATCCGCGGCTGGCTGGTCGGCAGGTAAAGCGGATCGCTTTCGATGCCAGCGCCATTGAAGCACGCGTCTCGGAACTGGGTGCCGCCATCACGGCGGCCTACCCGGACGGGGACCTGCTGGTCCTCGGCTTGCTCAAGGGCAGCTTCATCTTCCTGAGCGATCTCGTCCGCCATATTCATCGGCCCTTGCAGGTCGATTTTCTCGTCGCCTCGTCCTATGGCGACGGGACCGTCTCCAGTGGAAACGTCCGGCTGCTGTACGATCCGGAAACGGAACTGACCGGCAAGCACATTGTACTGGTAGAAGACATCGTCGACTCCGGCCGCACGCTGCAGCGGCTGGTGGATGTCCTGCGTGAACGCAATCCGCGGTCGTTGGAGATTTGTGCGCTGCTGCACAAGCACATTGCGACCGAGCTGCACCATCCCACGCGGTTCATCGGTTTCGATGCCCCGCACGAATTTCTGGTTGGCTACGGACTCGATCATGCCGAGAACTTCCGGCATCTCCCGTACGTGGCCAGCCTGCTGTAAGGCGGTAACCCATGGCACCCAACATGACGCCCTCGCCCAAGAAGCCCACGAACTGGGGTCGCATCTCCAAGACGATCTCGTTCTGGATCCTCGTCCTGCTCATTCCCATCGCCTTCCTGTCATACGGGAATGGCAAGGATGGGCAGGTGCAGGAATTCAACTACTCCGACTATCGCGAGCAGCTCGAGAAGGGGAACATCAAATCGGCGACGTTCACCGAGAATGTTCTCAACGGGCAGTTCAACCAGCCGGTGCGGTATCAGAATCGTGAAGCCAAGCGGTTCATGGTACGGCTTGTCGCCGGCTCGGCGCCGCAGGAGCAGGCGCTCCTCTATTCGCGTGGCGTCAAGACCGCCTCGGCGGAGCCACGGGCGAATTTCGGCAGCCTGCTCATCACGATGCTGCCCTATCTGCTGCTGATCGGGTTCTGGATCTTCCTATTCCGGCAGATGCAGGCCGGTGGCAACAAGGCGTTCTCCTTTGGCAAATCGAAGGCGAAGCTGCTGAGCGGCGACACCCCCAAGGTGACGTTCGCCGATGTGGCGGGGGCCGACGAGGCCAAGGTCGAGCTACAGGAAATCATCGAGTTCCTGAAGGATCCGCAGAAGTTCACCAAGCTCGGCGGTCGTCTCCCCAAGGGCGCGCTGCTTGTCGGGCCACCGGGGACGGGCAAGACGCTGCTGGCGAAGGCCGTGGCCGGTGAGGCAGGGCGCCCGTTCTTCAGCATGTCAGGCTCCGACTTCGTCGAGATGTTCGTCGGCGTTGGTGCGTCACGCGTGCGCGATCTCTTCGAGCAGGGGAAGGCGCATGCTCCCTGCATCATCTTCATCGACGAAATCGACGCGGTCGGTCGTCATCGCGGTGCCGGCCTCGGCGGCGGACATGATGAGCGCGAGCAGACGCTCAATCAGTTGCTGGTCGAGATGGACGGATTCGAGTCGAACGACGGCGTGATTCTGATTGCCGCCACCAATCGTCCGGACGTGCTCGATCCGGCGCTGCTGCGCCCGGGTCGTTTCGATCGCCAAATTGTGGTGGATGCCCCTGATCTCCGCGGTCGCGAGGGGATCCTCAAGGTGCATCTGCGCAACAAGCCGATCGCGGATGACGTCAGCGTTACCTCGCTCGCACGCGGCACCCCGGGGATGGCGGGCGCCGACCTCGCGAATCTCGTGAACGAGGGCGCGCTGCTCGCGGCGCGCAAGAATCACGAAAAGATCTACATGAGCGATCTCGAGGAAGCGAAGGATCGCGTCATGCTCGGCGCCGAGCGCAAGTCACTCGTGATGAAGGAAGACGAGCGTCGCCTGACCGCCTTCCATGAGGCCGGTCACGCAGTGTGCGCGATGATGGTCCCCGGCAACGATCCGCTGCACAAGGTCACCATCGTGCCGCGTGGTCGCGCGCTCGGGATCGCCTTCACGCTGCCGGAGGATGATCGCGTGTCGGTGACGCGCGAGCAGCTCGAGGCGCGATTGGTCATGGCCTACGGCGGTCGTGCTGCTGAGGAGATCGTTTTCGGACGCAATCGCGTGACGACGGGCGCGGCCAGCGATATCCAGCAGGCCACGAACATCGCGCGCCGGTATGTCACCCAGTGGGGACTTTCCGAAACCGTTGGCCCGATTCTCGTCGGGGACAACGAGCAGGAGTTGTTCCTCGGTCGGGAGATCCAGTCGCGCCGCGAAGTGTCCGAGCAGACGGCCCAGATCGTGGATGGTGAGGTGAAGCGCGTGGCGTTCGAAGCGCATGCACGCGCGGTGTCGGTGCTCACCGAACATCGGCCGCTGCTTGATGCCGTGGCCAATGGGCTGCTCGAGCGGGAAACGCTCACGCGCGACGACATCCTGCTGCTCAAGGAGGGGCAGCCGCTCCCGCCGCGTCGTGGGCCCGATGTCCCGCCGGCCCCGCCCATGGTCGCCCCGCCGGCGACCCCGTCGCCCCGCCCGGTGACTCCGCCGCTGCTCGGCGGCCCTGAGGTGGCGCCGGCCTAAGGTGCGGCCCCGCCTCCGCGTTCCGCTGTCTCCTTCCATCGTCGCCGCAGTTGTGGCGACGATGGTGCTTTCGGGGGTCTATGTCGCGACCGCCGCGCCGGATCTCACCCTCTGGGACGCGCCGGAATTCGCGACCGCAGCGCACACCCTCGGCATTCCGCATCCGCCGGGGACGCCACTCTGGGTCCTGCTGGGGCGGGTCTCCGCGCTCGTCTTCAGCGGGGCGATTCCCTCGCGGGCCATCACCATGCTGTCGGTGGTGAGCACCGCGCTTGCCGGGGGACTCTCCGCCTGGTTGATGACGCGATGGGTCGGTGTCCGCGCCGCCATCGCCGGGGCCGTGATGGCGGGGACGATGTTCAGTGTGTGGAACAACGCCACCGAGACCGAGGTGTACGCCACGTCGCTGCTGTGGAGCGTGCTCCTCCTGATGGTAGGCGCCATGGCCGGGGATGAGCGTACGGCCGAGCCCATGCGCCGTCGCCTGCGCGGCGTACTGGCGTATCTGGCCCCCTTGTCGATTGCACTCCATCTGTCGGCGCTCGTGGTGATGCCGGCCGTCGTATGGCTGGCTTGGCGACGTCCGCGCCCATCGTGG
>JBDKIJ010000411.1:0-4840 GCA_039797155.1 Gemmatimonadota bacterium
CCAGCGTCGCCACGGCCGTGCTCGTCTGGGACGTGGCGATGGCGGGATGGATTGCGGCCCGTCGCGAGGCGCCGCGCCTCTTCACGCAGGTGACGGCGTTCTGCGGACTCCTCGTAATCCCAATGATGCTCGTGGGGATCGCGGCCGGTACCGCTGCAGGCGCGCGCACCATCACGGAAATCACATGGCTACTCCCCGTGGTCGCGGTCGCCTTCGCGCTACAGGTGCTCATGGCGATCCTGCGTGGCCTGGTTTCCCCGCTCGTTGGCGTGCCACTGCTGCTGTACGACCTGATGGTGATGACCGTGACGGTGGGCGATTACGTGGTGACCCGCGATGGCATCGCCCCAACGGCACTGCACGCGGCCGTTGCGGCGCGCGATGCCGTCGTCGGTATCTCGGTGGGACGCGCGGCCCTCGTCTCACCACTCGCCGTCCTCGCCCCGATCCTCGCGCCGGTGTACCCGGCCCGGTGGCGACTGTCCGGCCTCATCCGGGCAGGGCTCGTCCTCCTGGCGGTCATCCTGACGACGCTGCTTGCGATCGAGTGGCCGCGCGCACTGGGCGCCGTCCGCAGCTATGACGAGGCGAGGTTCGAACCCATGCAGGCGCGCCCGCTCGGCGATTTCGCCTTGGGCGTGCGCCTGTTCCCCGTCCTGACCGGCGCCCCTTCGGCGCGTCTGGTCGAAGCCAATCGGCCGGTGGTGGAAGCTTTTCACCCCGAGGTCGTCCTGCTGGTCCTCGATACGGAGGCGGCCCGCCCCACGGTCCTGGACTCGCTGCGGTCGGTGCTGACGGCCCTGCATGCCGATAGCGTGACCGTAGCGGTCGCACTGCGCCTCGATGAGCCGCGCCTTCCGCGCTCCAATGATCCGGTCCGGCTGCAGGCGATCGAACAGATCCTGCGCACCCTGCGACCTGCCGTGCTCTTTCCCGCGCTGCCGGACCCCATGCCCGGCTGGGTGGCACCACCACGTCCGTCGGTCGCATGGTGGCAGAACACGCTGGACAACGCCGCGCTAGTCATCGATCGCGTGCGTCCCGCGACACGCCTCGCGTGGAGCGCGGCACGGCTCGACGCCACCGACAGCGCCGTGTATGCCTGGGCCGTCTCACCGGACTCGCCCGTCGAATTGCTGGCGGCGACCAGTTATCCCTCATTCAATGGCCTTCCGGCCGTGGATGCGCAACTCCACACGTTCGAGCGGTGGCATGACGCATTGGCCGCCGCGGACCACCCCCTGCCCCCACATTGGCTCGTGACCGTCGGCGGATTGCCGCACGCGCACGGAGACCGGGCACAAGTGGCCGCCATGCGGCGCGCGCTGGCGTGGGGATCACGCCGGCCGTGGATCACCGGCGCGATCGTCGGCGAAGCGGGCGACTACGATGGGCGCGTGGGACTACGCGCAGCAGACGGCCGGTCACGGGCCGCGCTCGGCGTGATCGGCCTGGCCGTCCGACGGATGCAGGACGTGCGGATCATCGCCCCACGCCCCGACACGGTGCGTCCCTCAAGTGGGACGGACCGCTAGGCGCCACCCCGCACGATCCCTTCGACCACGCGCGTGGCATCGAACCACCGCTGCGCGACCCGGTGCACATCATCGGGAGTAACCGCAGCGATGCGCGCGGGTTCCTCGCGGCACTCCGCAATGCCCTCGCCGAACAGCCACGCGTCGAGCAGGTCGCCGAGCACCGATCCTGCAGACTGCTGACTGATGGCGTGCGTTCCCATGAGATACTGCCGCGCCCGCGCCACCTCGTCGTCGGTCGGTGCCGCTTCCACAAATCGCGCGCACTCCGCCAACAGGCCGGCCCGCGCCTCCGCTTCCTTGTCGGGCGAGGTGGCAATGTACGCGGCGAAACTACCCCCGCCTGCACGTGGCACCGGGAACGCGCTGACGGTGTACGCGAGCGATTGCCGATCGCGCAGTTGTTCGAAGAAACGGCCGCCGAGTCCACTGGCGATGGCAGACAACACCCGCATGGCGTACCGATCGGGATCGTGTCGCGAAGGCCCGGGGAACAGCAGCGCCAGCGCCGTCTGCTGCTTGGCGCGTGTCTCACTTGCCGACACCGGGGCATTCGGCCACACGACGGGGGACGCGCCCGCTGTTGCCCGCTGTCGAAGCGTCGCGAAGAGCCGATCGATGTCGCGGGCCACCACCAGCGGCTCCACATCCCCCACCACCCCGATGACCAGATCCCCGGTCAGGATGGTGCTGGCGTGGAAGTCGATGATCTCTGCGCGCGAGATCGCGGCCAACGAGACGTCGGTACCGATCACGCTGCGCGCATAGGGATGGGCGCCAAATGCCGCCTGTTGTGCCAGTCGCATCGGCCAGCGGTACATATCGTCGCGCGAGCGTGCGAGTTCTGCGACAGCGAGCGCCCGCTCGGTCGCCAACGCTTCCCCTGGGAAAACCGGGTGTTGCACCACATCGGCCAGTACCGCGAGCGCCTCCGTGAGATAGCGGGGGGCCACCGCGAGCGACCACCCGAGCGACTCGAGTCCCGTCGACACGCCGATGCTGGTGCCGAGCCCTTCGATATCCTCGGCGATTGCGGCAGCAGTACGGGTTGTCGTGCCTTTGAGGGTTAGTTGTGCGGTGAGTCGGGCAAGCCCTTCTCGCGTGTGCGGCTCCAGCAGGCTGCCCCCGCGCAGATACAGCCCGACGTGAACAAGCGGCGCGCCACCGCGTGGCATAATCAGCACAGGCACGCCACCCGCGGTGTGATGCACCACGACATCGTCCACGACGGTGGTAGGTGAGGCCAAGCCCGAGGCCGAACCTGATGCCGAGCGCGAGACCGCATCCGAGCGCGAGACCGCATCCGAGCGCGAGGCTGGGCCGGTCGCGACCGGCACATGGGTCGGGCGCCACTCCGCCGAGAGCAATCCCTCGAACTCGGCATCGTCAGCCGCCACCGGTGCGGCGCCATGCGGACGATAGGAGACGAACGCGACATGTTCGGGGTCGCAGACGCGTTGTAGCGCCTCCTGTACGGTGCCGACGTCGAGCCGTTGCAGCGCCTCGTAGTGCGCCATCGCGCGCTCGTGCCCGCCATCGGCTTCCCAGCTCGCGAGATACTGCGCCTGCCCTTCCATCGACTCGAGACGCGAGAGCCACCGCGCCTCGGTGATCCGCTGCACGCGTCGCAATTCATCGACGGTGAAACCGTGCGTGCAGGCGCGACGGAGCTCATGCCAAAGGGCCTCGGTGGCCTCGCGCGCTCTGGCTGACTGACCCTCTGCGTGCAGGACGAAGACACCGACATCGCCACTGGTGTAGTGCCAGGCCGACGACGAGGAGGCGAGTTGCCGCTCACGGATCCCCCGATAGAACCGGGAGGCGCGTCCGGCCCCGAGCATCATCGCCGCCAACTCGAGCGCGGGCGTATCGGGATGGTCGGCCGCTGGTGCCCGCCAACCGAATGCGATCTGCTGCTGCGCGATATCGCCACTCCACTCGCGGCGCCGCAGTCCGGGGAGCGCGATCTCCAGGGGTCCGCGATCGCGCGTTGGTCGTCCCGATGGCAACGCGCCGTAACGCGCCAGCACTTCGCGACGCACGATCTCGGGATCCACGTCACCGACGACGGAGAGAATCGTGTTATCGGGGCAGTACCACGCGCGGTAGAAATCGAGCAGCTGCTGGCGGGTCAGCGCACGCAGCGCCGACTCCTCGCCGATCCGCCAGCGACGGATCCGATGTCGATCATGCAACAGCGCGTACAAGGACTCGATGGTGACGGCGCTTGGCGTGTCCCGCTTGCGCTTCGCTTCCTGGATGATGACTTCCAGTTCGCGCGCCAACTCCCCCGCATCAATGACCGACTGCGCGTAGGCATCGAATTGGA
Source organism: Gemmatimonadota bacterium (assembly GCA_039797155.1). Taxonomy (GTDB): domain Bacteria; phylum Gemmatimonadota; class Gemmatimonadetes; order Gemmatimonadales; family Gemmatimonadaceae; genus Gemmatimonas. Next base: position 3,865 of record JBDKIJ010000411.1, read on the forward strand.
TCTCCAACCCCCGGACGAACGCCGACGCCGGCAGAACCGTGTAGTAGCTGGTGTGATCGTAGATCGTGTGCGCGTTGAGATAGCCGCCCTCGGCTTTGGTGGCCCGGGCGATTTCGCCAACGCCGCGTGTGGGCGTCCCCTTGAAGTACATGTGCTCGAGCACGTGCGCGATACCGACGACATCGTCCGGCTCGTCGAAGTAGCCCGCCTTCACATAAGTCACGATCGAGACCACAGGCGCCGAACGATCCCGGCGAATCAGCAGGGTCAGACCATTCGGAAGGATGTCCCTCGTCGTATCCGCGTGCAGCGTCAGGGCATCACGAGGAGTGGCGTGCAACGTCATGACATGGACCGGAGTATCGACGCGACGGCGTCAGTGCACGATGCGCAACAGCCCAGCGTCGGCGCTTCCCCGAATGAAGGCTTCGGGTTCATGTGAGGCGATTTGCATGCCGGTGGCGCCGTAGAACCGGCGCGCCTCGATGGCCATGTACTCCTCGAGCGGTCGTCCGGCATCACGCGAATCGCGCAACGCCCCGACGATTTCCTCCCACGTGCCCTCAAATGCCGTCCCGTCGCGCATGACGATGCGGTGGCGCCCGGCATCCGCCATCAGGACATCGGTCACCGTCGACTCGCTGGCCTCTTCCTGCGACGCCTCCGGTTGCTGGGTCACGAGGCCGGTCAGCAGCGTGCCGAGCGCCTCCAGCTGACCCTGCGAATCGGGGCGTTCAGCCTCTTCCTGTTCCAGGACGCGACTCTCGACCTCGGCCAACAGTTCATCGATGGCATCAGGCGTACCGGCCAGCTCCGTCAATCGCGCCTCCCACGGACGGAACTCCGGATCCGACTCCGGCAGCTTGTATACGCTCTTCTTGAGTTCGACCACGCGCCAGATGCCGAGCTCATCCCAATGATCCTCGGGACGCGTGCGCTCGAATTCGGCCAACGCCTGATCGAGGTCACCGGCATC
>JBDKIJ010000412.1:0-3642 GCA_039797155.1 Gemmatimonadota bacterium
AAGGCGGGCGGTATCGCGGTCACGACCATGCCGATGCTGCGGACCAGTGAGCTGGGCACCATCATCAACATTGCGAAGACGACCCACGCGCTGGGCGATATCGCACTGGCGGACGATCTCCGCGCCGCCGCCCGGGACGTCCCGTCCCTTCGGGAAATTCGGTTCTTCCATGACACCGGAAGCGACAGCCTCGAGTCGGCGATGGCGCGTCACGACGTGCCGTTCGTCAACGTGGACACGGCTTCGGACGACACCTGCCTGCTCGGCTTTACCTCGGGAACCACCGGCGTACCGAAGGCCACGATGCACTTCCATCGGGACGTGCTGGCCATCTGCCGGTGCTGGCCTCCACACGTGCTGCGGGCTACGGCAGACGATGTCTTCATTGGTAGTCCACCGCTCGCGTTCACCTTCGGATTGGGCGGCCTGGTGCTGTTTCCCATGTCGGTTGGCGCCAGTGCCGTCCTGCTCGAAAGGGCCGCCCCGCCGCAGCTCTATGAGGCGATTCGCGACTTCGGTGCCACGGTGCTCTTCACGGCTCCGACTTCGTACCGTGCGCTCGCCGGGCTCGGTCAAGACCTGCGGGCGCTGTCACTCCGCAAGTGTGTGTCGGCCGGCGAGGTGTTGCCGGCAGCCACACGCACGCTGTGGCGCGAGCACACGGGGATCGAGCTGATCGACGGGATCGGAGCGACGGAACTCCTCCACATCTTCATCAGTGCAGACGAATCGCAGGCGCGCCCCGGTGCCACGGGAAAACCGGTGCCTGGGTATGTGGCCGAGGTGGTCGATGATGCGGATCAACCCGTCGACTCGAATGTGGTCGGCAAGCTTCGCGTAAAGGGGCCGACCGGCTGCCGCTACCTCAACGACGAGCGGCAACGCACCTATGTCCGGCACGGATGGAACTACACCGGCGACGCGTATTGGCGCGACGACGACGGGTACTTCCACTATCACGCGCGCGTCGATGATCTGATCATTTCCTCGGGCTACAATATTGCGGGGCCCGAAGTCGAGTCGTGCCTGTTGACCCACGAGGCTGTGGCCGAGTGCGGCGTTTTCGGTGTCCCCGACGAGGAACGCGGCAATCTCGTGAAGGCGTGGGTCGTGCTGCGTGCAGGTATCGCGCGAAGCCCGGCCACCATCAAGCAGCTGCAGGAGCATGTGAAGGCGCACATCGCCCCGTACAAGTATCCACGCGCCGTAGCCTTTGTGGAGCAGCTGCCGCGGACGCAAACCGGTAAGCTGCAGCGCTTCCGCCTGCCAGAATGCGTCGAACTGCCAGTTGAGGCTGATGTATGACCACGCCGATCGTATTTGCGCGTGACCATCGCGTTCCCTTCAGCGATTGTGATCCTGCCGGCATTATGTTCTTCCCGCAGGTATTCCGACGCTTTCAGGATCTCGTGGAAAGCTGGATCACGGACGCCTTGGGGATTCCGTACGCGGAGCTGCTCGGGCCGCGTCGTGTAGGCCTACCCTCAGTACGGTGGGAGAGCGATTTCACCCGCGTCAGCCGCATGGGCGATCTGGTCACGCTGCAGCTGGCGGTGGAGCGCCTTGGTGATCGTTCACTCACGCTCCGCTTCGAACTACATGGCGATGACGGACTCCGCGTCTCCGCACGCCAGGTCATCGTGTGCACGAGCCTCGACACGCATCGCTCCGCTCCATTTCCCGACGACCTGCGCGCGGCGATCGTGCGCTTTCAGGAGCCAACCCGATGAACACCATCCTGCAACCCGATGATTGGGCGCGGCCGCGTGGCTACGCCAATGGGGTCTCAGCCATAGGACGCCAGATCTTCGTGGCGGGGATGATCGGCTGGGATGCCCAGCAACAATTTCACTCCGATGACTTCGCCGAGCAGGCGCGTCAGGCGTTGGTCAATGCGATCGCCGTGCTGCACGCTGGTGGCGCCGGTCCGGAGCACATCACGCGTATGACATGGTACGTCACCGATCGCACCGAGTATCAGGCAGCGCTCCCCGCCGTCGGTGCGGCGTTCCGCGAGATCATCGGGCACTATGGCATCGCCATGACCGCCGTACAGGTCTGTGCGCTCATGGAAGCGCGGGCCCGCGTCGAGATCGAAGTGACCGCTGTCGTTCCGGCATGACAATCGCGGCCGTCGAGTCACCAGTACGTTGGACGATGGACGGCTCGATCCTGGTCGTCACCATCGACAACCCACCGGTGAATGCGCTGGGGCTTACGGTACGCGCCGGCCTCATGGACGCGATAGAGGTCCTCGGGCAGACTAGCACCCTACACGGCATGGTGCTCCGCAGCACGGGTTCCGTATTCATCGGCGGTGCCGACATCCGCGAATTCACGGGTCCGCGCCGCGAGCCGCTCCTGCGTGCCGTCTGCGACCGTCTTGAAGCCAGCACGAAACCGATTGTCGCCGCCATGCATGGCGCGGCGCTCGGCGGGGGATTCGAGATCGCACTGGCCACACACTACCGGGTGGCCGCACCTGCCGTTGAGGTGGCGTTCCCGGAGGTGTTGCTCGGTCTGTTGCCCGGCGCCGGTGGGACGCAGCGCGCGCCACGTCTCTGCGGTGCGGCATTGGCGCTCGACATGATGCTGACCGGCCGTCGCGTGCCTGCAGCCGACGCGATCGCAGCCGGATTGATCGATGCGATGAGCACCGATCCCTTCGACGCTGCCATGCAGTGGGTACGCCAACAGGCCGCTGCACCAACTACGCCGCGTCGATCGTGCGACGGGCAAGCGCTGCGGGACATCGCGAGTCAGCAGTCCTCCATCACCGCAGCACGCAGTCGGTTATCCGAGGCGTACCCCGATCTTGCTGCGCCGCCGCAGATCATTGCGTGCGTGGAGGCGGCGATCAATCGACCGTTTCACGAAGGCCTGGCCGTGGAATCCGCGGCGTTCCTGCACTGTTTGGCGAGCCCGCAACGCGCCGCCCTGGTCCATCTGTTCTTTGCTGAGCGAGACGTTCGGGCCTCGGTCGCTGCCGGCGTCGATCTCCCGGCGCTTGGTGCAGCGCTCGCGGCGTCGGTCCCACCGGGGGTCACCTCGGCGAGCGAAGTCGGGTGCGCGGCCATGGCCGAAGCGGGACGTGCCCTGTTGGCCTCCGGTGCGGCCCGTGCAGCTATCGATATCGATGTGGCGAGTGTACGTCACGCAGGATTTCCGCGACATCGTGGTGGCGTCTTGTATGACGCCACGCAACGCGAGGCGTTGCATCACGCCCCATGAATGCCACCAATACCGCCGAGGCGGTGGTCGTCATTACCAACCCGGCGGCTGGCCGCGGTCGAGGGGCCGTCCGCGGTGAGGCGGTCGTGCGTGCCCTCCGCGACGCTGGCGCGTCAACCGTCTGCGTCGAGTCGACGCGCCCCGGTGATGAGCGACGATTGGCGCGAGACGCGGCCCACAGCGGCGCGCGGGCCGTCGCCATCGTTGGCGGTGACGGCACCATCCATCATGCGGCCCGTGGGCTCCTCGATGCGGCGGATGAGGCGAACGAACGACCGACGCCACCACTTGCCATCTTCAGTGCGGGAACCGGCAATGACCTCGTCAAATCACTCGGGGTCCCGTCACATGATGTCGATGCCATGGTGCGCCGCGTCCTGACCGGACAGGTGCAGGCCATCGACGTGGGAT
>JBDKIJ010000413.1:0-14584 GCA_039797155.1 Gemmatimonadota bacterium
AGCCGATCGATGCCAGCACGCCCAGATGCGCCGCGCGTATCGTGGTTCCTGCGGCGAAAAGTTGCGCGCCTTCTGCAACGTCTTCGCCGCGTGGTCGTACGTTCCCGCGTCCTATGGCGTCGCGCGCGTCGGTGATGGTGACCTGCGCGCTACCGCCATTGGCGTCGATGGCATCGCGGGTGAAGTCGTGCGCACCCACGGAGATGCCGCCCGTGGTCACCAGCAGGTCACAGCCGCGTTCGAGCGCAGCGGCAACAGCGGCCGTCATCCCGGCCAACGAGTCCTCGGCAATCGGCGCGACGGTCACGTCGGCGCCCGCGCTCCGCAGGAGCGGAGGGAGCGCGTAACTGCTGGAGGCGATGATCCGCTTCCCTGCGGCGACCTCATGAAAGCGGTCGAGGAGGACCAGCTCGTCGCCACTCGACAGGATCGTGACGCGCGGCCGTTCGAATACGCGGACCGTGGCACAGCCGATCGATGCCAGCACGCCCAGATGCGCCGCGCGTATCGTGGTTCCTGCGGCGAAAAGTTGCGCGCCTTCTGCAACGTCTTCGCCGCGCGGCCGCACGTTCCCGCGTCCTGTGGCGTCACGCGCGTCGGTGATGGTGACCTGCGCGCTACCGCCATTGGCGCTACCGCCATTGGCGCCTCCGCCATTGGCGCCTCCGCCATTGGCGCCTCCGCCATCAGTGTCTTCGATGCGGATGACGGCGTCGGCCTCTGGAGGCATCGGAGCACCGGTCATGATGCGCACGGCCGTACCGGGTCGTACGACCGGCAGGGTCGTCACATCAGCCCCCGCCATGCTCGTCGCGATCACGGGCAGCACTACGGGCGCCTGAGCGGTGGCCCCGATCACATCGGCGCGCCGGACGGCATAGCCGTCCATGCCGGCATTATTCCAAGGCGGCAGCGCGATGGAGCTCTGGATCGGTTCCGCCAGCGCGTGCTCGAGCGCCGATTCGATGGGGCGCACGCTGACGCGGCGCTCGACGTCGGCCGCCGTGGACAGGATCGCGCGCCGCGCCTGCTCGAATGCGAGCCCGCGTGGCGTACTCACGGCCGCAACGCGCTCCCGCTCACCGACTCCCCGAGGCACGTGCCCCAATGACCTCGCCGCCACCCAAGGGACGCGAGGCTAGCATCGCCACCAGCAGATCCTGCACCCGTTCCACTTCACGGTTCGGCACCGTGAAGTTGTTGCAAAGCAGGGAGAAGAGCACGGTGCGACCGTCGGCGGTGGTAACGTAGCCCGAGAGCGAGCGCGTCTTGTCGAGCGTACCGGTCTTGGCGCGGGCATTCCCCTGGGCTGGTGTGCCACGCATACGGCTGCCGATCGTACCGTCCACACCGGCGATCGGTAGCGATTCGCGGAACACGGCAGCATGCGGCGACGTACGCATCGCCTCCAGCACCTTCACCACCGCGCGCGGCGTCACGTAGTCATGGCGCGAGAGGCCGCTGCCATCGCGGTACGCGATATCCTGCGCATCAATGCCCCACTCGGCCAACGTGCGGGCGCCCACCGCCTGCGCACTGTCCGTCGAGCCACTCCCCGTCGTAGCCAGCGCCGTCGTGCGGAAGAACAGCTCCGCCATCTGATTCTGCGACGGTTTCTCCATCCGCTTGAGGACGTCCGCGAGGCGTGGCGACTCCAGGACGACGAGCGTGTCGAGACGGCGCGTGGCCGTATCAATCGCGGTCAGCGCCGTGGCTGTCACCTGCACACCGGCATCGGCCAGTGTTTCGTGCAGGGCGGCCATGAAGGCATCATTCGGGTGCCGGTAGGCGATCGTCAGACGCGCACTATCGCCGATGGCCAGCGCGCCGCTCACGATCACCGTATGACCGATGCTGTCGTAGCTGGCCTGCACGCGTGGCGGCCGTGCGGTCCCATTGCCGGGAGCGGCTTTGGCCACGGTCCTCGCATCCACTCGCACGGGGGGATAGCCACGCGTCGGCGCGCGCTCCACCGTCACGGCGTCACCACTCGTCGCCCCGGCGCGGACGCGCAGATACAACTCGCCTTCGTTGTACAACAGTTCGTCGATCGCGGCGCTGTACCCCGCATCGAAATCATCCCATGCCCACCCGTAGCCGGTGGTGAGCCCGGGCATCGCATCGCCGAATGGTTCGACGCTGCCAACAACCTGCGTGATGCCACGCGCACGGAGCGCCTGGACGATCGGGTCGAAGGCGGACGCCGCGCGACCACCACGCATCGCATCGCTGACACTCGGGTCGCCACTGCCCTGCACGAGGACGCGCCCACGGAAGACGGCGCCGGTCTGTGTTCCCTGCAGCAGGATCGGTGTACGCCAGCGGTAGTCCGGTCCAAGCCTGTTCAGGGCAATCGCACCGGTCAGCAGCTTCTGGTTGGAAGCCGGCATGAACAGTCGGTCGGCATCGTGACTCACCAGCGTGTCGCCGGTGGCAGGATCCACGATCAGGATGCCCCAGCGCGCGTTGCGCCACATCGGCGCACGCAGCACCGAGTCGACCGTCTGCTGGACCATTGCCCGCGTGCTGGTCACTGGTGCCGGTGCGGTGGACGGACGGCCAACGGTGCGACAGGCGGCGAGGAGCAGCAGGGCAACCGGCAAGAGACGTCGGGTCATGCGTCCACCTCGTAGGTGCTGCTCAGCGTGGCATCTTCCGCCAGATGCACGCGCAGCACGCGTGCCGTCGTGTGGGCGAGTGCGCTCTGCACCCGCTCCGCGATGAAGCGCGTCAACTGCTCGCCGGTGGGTATCCGCTTGCCATCGGCAAACTCCGGCACGTCCATGTTGATGTTGCGGTGATCAAACCGCTCGACGATCTCACGCCGCAGGACCTGATCGAGGAAGCCGAGGTCCACCAGAAATCCGGTTTCCTCATCGACGGGGCCCGTCACCGTCACATCGCACACGTAGGTGTGGCCGTGATAGTGCGGATGCGCGCACGCGCCGAAGACCGCCGCGTTTTCCTGGTCGCTCCAATCCGGGCGCCGATAGCGATGCGCCGCGGCGAAGGTCACGCGACGGGTGAGGGAAGTGCGAGGCATCGCGGGCGTTCGGGTCAGCGGAAGATCGGGATGGCCACGCCGGCGCTTACGCCCCAATTCCCGCGCCACGACGAGCGGTTGCGCGTGTCGGTGAGCACGGAGGTGGTGTCCGACGCCTTCACGAAGTAACGGTCCGGGTACTGGTATTGCCAGATGAAATTCGTGAGATCGAGCCGCAGCTGCGGGCCACGGCGCGCGAGATAGCGCAGGCTGAAGCCGTACGAGAAGGCGAAGTTGGTGCCGAACTGATAGGCGCCCGTATCCGCCTTCGCGAAATCGGTCACGACGCCGACACCGCCATTCAGCGACGGCAGCAGCTGATGCCACGTCTTGCGCCCTGTCAATGCAATATCGAGCCCGCCGTCGAGCAGATGCGTGGTGACATTCGGCGTGGCAAAAACGCGCGTCGCCTTGGGCGCGGTCGGATTGAGGACGTTCCGTGTGGATGGCGCTGCGAGATAGCGCACGAATAGCGACGCCGGTCCCCCGACGCCGATGTCATAGCGGATGGCGCCCAGCGCCGACGATTTGGGCGCCACACCGGCCAGGTCGCGGCCCATGATCATGCGCCCCGCCATCGGCGTGAGCGTCTGTCCGATCTTGATGTCCTCGTAGGGGCTGGCATTCGGCATATGGCCGACCTGAGCGGACAACGGCGCGGCGGTAGCCACGGCAAGCGCGGTGCAGAGGAGAGCCGCGGTGGACGTGGCGCGCAGGGCGCCGGACGCAGGAAACGACGGACGCATCACGTAGTGGCAGGAGAAGTGACGGACAGGTCGCGCAGGTCGCGACCGGTAATTTCTGGGGGCATCGGTACGCCGAGCAGCGCCAACGCCGTCGGCCCAACGTCGCACAACGCGCCGCCACTGCGCAACGGCACGGCGCCATCGGGGTCGAGGAGCACGAGCGGTACCGGGTTGGTGGTGTGCGCCGTATGCGGCGCTCCCGTGTCCGGGTCCACCATCAGGTCGGCATTGCCATGATCGGCGGTGATGATGAGGCGTGCGCCTCCGATTGCCGCCGCTTCGAGGATCCGGCCGAGGCAGGCGTCCACCGTTTCCACGGCCGCGATCGCGGCCGGTAGCGACCCGGTGTGTCCCACCATATCGGTGTTGGCGAAGTTGCACAGCATGAAGTCATGCGTGCGGTTCGCCAAGGCATCGCAGAGGATGTCGCACACCGCCGGTGCGCTCATCGACGGCTGCAGGTCATACGTCGCGACCTTGGGGCTCGGCACCATTCGCCGATCTTCGCCGGCAAAGGGCGCATCGCGCCCGCCGTTGAAGAAGAAGGTCACATGCGGATACTTCTCCGTCTCTGCCGTGCGCAGCTGCGTGAGCCCGGCATCGGCGATCACTTCGCCGACGAGATGCGCCATCGACTGCGGCGCGAACGCGACGGGAAACGGGAACGTTTCGTCGTAGCGCGTCATCGTGGTGATGGCCACGGCGGGGCGAGTCCCCGTATCGAAGCCATCGAATTCCGGCATCGCCAGCGCCCGCAGCGTCTGACGCATCCGATCGCTGCGGAAGTTGAAGCAGATCACGGCATCGCCGTCTCGCATCGGCGCGAGCGCTTCGCCATTAGCACCCGCCATGACCCACGGCTCGACGAATTCGTCGGTGACGCCGCGGTCGTAGGCCCGCTGCAGCGCCGCCACGGCGTCCGTTTCCACGGGGGCGTGGCCCTGTACCGCCGCACGATACCAGGTCGCCGTGCGTTCCCAGCGGGTATCGCGATCCATGCCGAAATAACGCCCCGATACCGAGGCCAGCTGCGCACGCCCGGCGATGGCGGAGAGCACGCCACGCAGATAGCCCATCCCGCTCGACGGGGGCGTGTCGCGTCCATCAAGCATTGCATGCACGACGGTTCGCGGGACCTGCTCGTGGGCCGCCAGCTCCACCAATGCCAGCAGATGCGCGTCGGTCGCATGGACCCCACCATCACCGATGAGCCCCACCAGATGCAACGTGCCGCCGGTGCGCTTCACATGCGCACACGCGGCGGTCAAGGCGGCATTGCGGACGAAGCTCCCGTCCTCGATGGAGGCGCCGATCCGCACGAGATCCTGCATCACGACCCGGCCGGCGCCGAGGTTGAGGTGCCCGACCTCGCTGTTCCCCATCTGCCCGTCGGGGAGTCCGACCGCGCGCCCTGAAGCGGTCAGCAGCGTGCGCGACGGGTGCGACCAGATACGATCCCAATGCGGCGTCGTGGCCTGACAGATCGCGTTGGCCTCACACGCCTCACGGTAGCCCCACCCGTCGAGGATGATGAGGGCAACGGCGCGCGCAGTTCGGGTAATTGGGGGACGAGCAGACATCGGATTCCGGGGTATGCTTCGGTACGGACGCCGTGTGAGCCCCGCCGGCGGGGCTGTCTGGGAGGCGTCGGTCGTGGTGGAATCTACAAGGGAATGGCGATCCCCGATGCGCATTCATCGACGCCCGCTGTCGTGGGCGATCCTGCTGGGCCTGCTGCTGCTGTTCGATGGCGTGCTCCTTTGGCGACAGGGGCGCTATCGCGACGAGACGATGCGCCTGCGCGCCGGGATGACCGACCTCGAGCGCCAACGGGCGGACGCCATCCTGGCCGCCGACGCGGAGCGGGCTCGACTCATGCTGGAGCTGCTCCGACGGCAGGGGCAAGGCGATGCGGCGCTCCACCTCGCCGTCAACACGGATTCCGGGTATCTCGCGCTCGATCGGGGCCAGGCCCGACTGCGGCAGATCCCCATCGAGGTGGGCCCGGAACGGCGCGTTGGGACGCCCCCCGATACGCTGCGGGTGGTGGTCCCCCGCGGCGTGCGGACGATTGAACGCCTCATCGCACCTGGCGACACGGTCAATCTCCCCGCGTGGGTGTGGGCCAATCGGGGGCTCCCCGTTCCCAGTGTTCGATCCGACACAGGATGGGTTGGGTCGCTCGCGATCATGACGACCGGGGGCACGCTGCTGTACACGCTCCCGTCACATGGACCACTCGCGGACTCCACGTATGTCGCACCCGGCACCATCCGGATGAGCCTCCGTGAACTGCGTGCCATTCGTGAGAATCTCCGCCGCGGCACGCGCGTGTATTTCTACTGATGCCGACCTCACGCATGCCCACGCATCGCTCACCGCGCGCCGCCTCGCGGGTGCCGCTATGGCTCATGCTGGCGACCCTTGTGGCGATGGCACTGACGCTCTGGACCGGCTACCAGACGGTGCGTCTCCGGTTCGCCCGCGATGTGGCGCGTCTGGTGTACAACGACAATGCCGAGCGCGTCGAGCAGGTGGTCCTTGAGGCGGGGATGGGGAGCGACAGCCTCCGCGCGGTCCTGTCGGGGAGCACGGCCGCAGTGCTCCCGGCCGACGCGCCGTACCTCGTGATTTCGATCACCGATCGACGGCTCTGGTATAAGCAGGGGGATTCCGTGCTCTTCACGGCCCCCGTAGCGACCGGCTCCGGTAAGCAGCTGGTGGTGCAGGGGGGGCAGCGGGTGCTTCGCTTTGAAACGCCGCGCGGACGGCTACTCGTTCAGCGGCTCGATTCGGCTCCCGCCTGGGTGCCGCCAGACTGGCACTATCAGGAGCAGGCCAACAAGCGGCGTCTGGGACTCGTGCAATTGGTACGCGGCCGTCCGCTGGCCCTTCGCGATGGCAGCCGCCTGGAGGTTCAGGGAAATGACGTCGTCCGGGTGTACGCCGACGGGGCGGTGCGCAGCGTCGCGGCCACTGACGGGCGGGAAATCGTCGCCGATGGCCGCATCGTCATTCCCCCATACGGCACGACCCAGCGGAAATATCTGGCCGTCCTGGGAGACTTTCGGCTGTATCTGGGGGATGGCTACGGCATTCACGGGACCAACAACCCGGCGTCGGTGGGGCAGGCCGTGAGCCACGGATGCGTCCGCATGCGGAACGAAGACATTGCCGTGCTGTATCACGCGGTCGCTGTGGGCACGCCAGTCTACATCTACTGATCCACGTCGCAGGTGAGGCCGGGCGGTGATTGGTGACCCACGTCCCGCTATATTTCCCCGTCTGGTGTTCGATCGTCGAATAACCGACGGACTGCATTCCGCCATGGGATGCGCCGCCCTGAACACCAATCTGCCGACGTGACTGCCGACGCACCCTCCTGTTCTGCTTCGCGCCACGGAGCCGGCCGCCCTGCGCGACCCGGCTCCCCCCGCTCCCGCCGCCCGCTGCAGGCCCTCATGCTGCTGGGTGGGGTCGCGGCGTTGATGGCCGCCCGACCGGGTGGTGCGTCGCACCTCACGCCGTCGCCCCGTGCGGTGCACGTCACGTCGTCGATGCCCTCGGCCACCCGCTGGCCGGCCCTCGACACGCTGCGCGGCGTGAGTCGCAAGTTGCGCGCCCGCTTCGTGAGCCCGACGCGGGCGATGGCCCTGCCGGTGTTGCGCGATCTGTTCGGCGATAGCGCACTCTCTCGCCCTGGGGTGTACGCCGCCGAGGATTCGTCGGGGGCGTTCCACTTCATCACGATGCGCCCATTCGCCGATAAGGTGCGGGGACGTATCGGCAGCTACCGCATTGGCACGTTCCCATCGGAGGCCCGTGACGGGAGCGGCAACCCCGACGGGTTCCTTGAAGTGACCGCCGACAACCAGAACACGCCCGTGTCGGAGCATTTCCGGCTGCGCGACTTCCTGACCAAGGACCAGCCGACCACGTGGCCGAAGTATCTCGTGCTGCGGGAGCCGCTCCTCGACAAGCTGGAGCTCGTGCTCGCGGAGCTGCATCGTTCAGGCATCGCCGCGCGGCAGCTACGCGTGATGTCGGGATTCCGGACACCGCAGTACAACGCGCAGGGAGTCGGCAGCGGTGGGCGGGTGCAGGATAGCCGTCATCAGTATGGCGACGCCGCCGATGTCTACGTCGTGAACGGGTCGCGTGACTGGATGAGCGATCTCGATGGCAACGGGCGCGTGGACACGCGCGATGCGCAGCTGCTGGCGAATGCCGCGGAGCGTGTTGAGCGCGCGCATCCGGAACTGATTGGCGGGATTGGCATCTACAAGGCCACCTCCGCCCACGGTCCCTTCGTCCATATCGATGTGCGGGGGCGTCGCGCCCGGTGGGGCACGCTATGATGCGCCGGCGTACCGCCCTGGCGTTGAGTGTCGCAACCGCCGTCGTGGCGTGGAGCGTGTACCAGCCGCCCCGTGAACTCATGGCCGATTCATCGGCCGCGAGCGCCGCGAGTGCGGTCCCGCGCGTCAGCCCCGCACCGGCCGCCCTTGGCGCCAGTGGCGATGTCCGCATGCGCTTCGTACGTGCGGGGGAACGCGTGGTGTTTCCGCTGCAGGTCCGCGGTGGGATCGGGGGCTTCACATACCAGTGGATGGAAGTCGGCGCCAACAGCGCCGCTGACGTCGCGCGTCCCGTGGACAGCGACACGCTGCTCGCGCCGCTGCAGCCCGGGTTCTACGAGCTGGTCCTCACGCGGAGCGGGGTCGCACAGCGGCTCGAAGAACCGCGCCTCGGCGTGCTGGTGCCCTTCGAGCTCAAGTTGGGCGCAACGCTCAACGGCTACGTGATTGGCCGGTATCCCGCCGAATGGTCGAACGAGCCGGATGCGAAGCCGGACGGGTTTGCCGAAGTGCGAAAGGCCCATCTCGATCTGCCGCTCACCCGACATCTCAAGGTGCGCGATTTCGTGACGCATGACGCGCAGACGATCTGGCCCCGTTATGCGGCGATTGACGAGCGCCTGCTCGACAAGCTCGAGCTCGTGATGCGCGAGCTCGCGCGTCGTCGGGGACAGGAGCGGCTCGACTTCCGCATCAACGTCAGTAGCGGCTTTCGTACGCCGAATCACAACTCGAGTGTCGAAGGCGCGGCGCGCGATTCGCGGCACATGTATGGCGATGCGGCCGATGTCGTCGTCGATACCGATGGCGACGGGCGCATGACGCTGGTGGATGCGTATCGCGTCGAGCAGGCGGTGGAATGGGTGGAGCGGATGCACCCGGAGCTGGCCGGCGGGCTCGGCGTGTACGATAGCCGCAACTTCCCGACCCCCTATTGCCACATCGATGCGCGCGGCGAGGCCGTGCGCTGGCGCCGCTGAGCACGCGCGGTCGATCACATACTGAAGCCGACGATGAATCCCTACGTGCGCGAACGCATCAACCGGAAGCTCGACACGCTCTCCGATGAGCGATTGTATCAGGTGCTCGACTACGTCGAGTTCCTCGAGAGCCGGTACGCCGAGAAGGCGGCGCCGCCTACGTCGGTGCTGCAGCGCTTCGCCGACGGGGTGGAGGATACGCTGCGGGCGGGGGGGATCGCCGCCGGGACGGTCGCCGAGGCGATGGGGTTCTTGAACAAGGCGGTCGGGGTGCTGAACGAGGTGGCGCAGACCACCGCGACGGTGGCTGGGGATGTGGCCGGCACCGTGGCCGCTGCCGCCAAGCAGGCCAGTGCGCCACCGCCGAAGCCGCCCGCCACCCCAGACGCGACCAACAGTACCCCGGACGCCTCAGGGACCCCCTGAGCCTGCCCCGTTGATTCGTCTCCCGGAGCCATCTACGTTTCAAGATGGCACCCTCATCACGCCCCTCGCGCATTCGCGACGACGTCGCTCTCACCTTTGACGACGTCCTGCTGGCCCCCCGGCACTCTCTGACGCATCCGAAGGATGTGCGCATTACCTCCCGGTTCACTCGCGGGATCTCCCTGAACGTGCCGCTCGTGTCCGCTGCCATGGACACCGTCACGGAAAGCGAAATGGCGATCGCGATGGCCCGCTACGGCGGCATCGGCGTGCTTCATAAGAACATGTCGGTCGATCGGCAGGCGGCCGAAGTCGATCGGGTGAAGCGCAGTGAGAGCGGGATGATCCTGAACCCGATCACCCTGCTGCCGTCGGCGTCGCTGCGTGAGGCGGTGGCGCTGATGATGCGCTTCAAGATCTCCGGTGTGCCGATCGTTGATGGCAGTGGCAAGCTCGTCGGCATTCTGACCAATCGCGACCTGCAGTTCGAGCGCGATCTCGATCGGCCGCTGCAGGACGTGATGACGAGTGAGCAGCTCGTGACGGCCCCCGTCGGCACCACGCTCGACGAAGCCGAACGGATCCTCGGCAAGCATCGCATCGAGAAGCTCCCGGTCGTTGACGATCAGGGGAATCTCAAGGGGCTCATCACCGTCAAGGACATCCACAAGCGCCGGCAGTATCCCGATGCTAACAAGGATCAGCATGGTCGCCTGCGCGTGGCTGCTGCGATCGGCGCCGGTGGGGATTACCTCGACCGTGCACGCGCCCTGGTGCAGGCGGGGGTGGATGTGCTCATCATCGACACGGCTCACGGGCATCACGAAGGGGTGCTGCATGCCACCGCGACGGTGCGTGAGGCGTTCCCGGATGTCCAGCTCATCGCGGGCAATGTGGCGACGCGCAGCGGTGCCGCCGCACTGGTGGCGCGCGGCGTGGATGCCGTGAAGGTGGGCGTCGGCCCGGGCTCCATTTGCACCACGCGCGTCGTGACGGGCGTCGGCGTCCCGCAGTTGACCGCCGTGATGGACGCGGTCGAAGGGGCGGGGGACGTCCCGGTGATTGCCGACGGCGGCGTGAAGTACTCCGGCGACATCGTGAAGGCGCTGGCCGCCGGCGCCTCGAGTGTCATGATGGGCTCGATGCTGGCCGGCACCGAGGAAAGCCCGGGGGAGACGTTCCTCCTTGAGGGACGCCGCTTCAAGATGATCCGCGGCATGGGCTCGCTCTCCGCGATGCAGGATGGCTCGGCCGACCGCTACTTCCAGGATGGTGAGATGTCATCCAAGAAGCTGGTGCCCGAAGGGATCGAGGGGCGGGTGCCGTACAAGGGCCCCGTCGGCGATGTACTCTTCCAGATGGTGGGCGGTCTCCGTAGCGGCATGGGCTACGTCGGGGTCGGCAGCATCGAGGCGCTCCGCACCGAGGCCGAATTCGTGCGCATCACGACTGCCGGGCTCCGCGAGTCGCACCCGCACGACGTGACGATCACGCGCGAGGCGCCAAACTACTCGCTGTAGGGCGCACGGTTCGGTCCGTCGGTCCTATCGGCGACGGTGAAAAAACCCGAGGAATCCAGTGGACCGCCGGTGCCGGCAGCAGCGCACTCGCGGTCCGCTGCGTATTGTTCCGTCCGAAGTCCACCCTGGCACGACCCCGACCCCCGCGACCGGGTGTCAGGTCCGTGCTCCACCCAGACCTCTCCACCTACCGACGATGGGAATCTGGTCCAAGAAATCGATCACGGCCCTGCGCGCCGAAGCTGCCAGCTCTGAAGGCGGCCTCAAGCGCACCCTCGGCGCCCTCAACCTGACGATGCTCGGCATCGGTGCCATCATCGGCGCCGGCATCTTCGTCCTGACGGGCACCGCGGCCGCGAACTTCGCCGGCCCGGGCGTGTCGCTCTCCTTCGTGCTGGCCGGCCTCGCCTGCCTCTTCGCCGGACTCTGCTACGCGGAGTTCGCCTCGATGATCCCCATCGCCGGGTCCGCCTACACCTACAGCTACGCGACGATGGGTGAAGGGATCGCGTGGTTCATCGGATGGAACCTCATCCTCGAGTATCTCTTCGCGGCCTCCACGGTTGCGGTGGGTTGGTCGGGGTACTTCAGCGCCATGCTGAACTCGGCAGGGATCCATATCCCAGCGGCGTTTGCCTCGGCGCCCCTCACGGTCATCAACGGCCACGAAGTCGTGCGCGCGTTCGCGTGCGTGAACCCGGAAACGGGCGCGACGATCGTCGATGCGGCGACCAACGCGGCCTTCACCGTGCGTGAAGCCTGCACCGCGGCCGGCGGTGAAGTCGTGAACGGCCTTATCAACCTGCCGGCCGTCCTGCTCATTCTCGCGCTTACGGCACTGCTCGTCCGTGGTGTGCAGGAATCGGCGACGCTCAACAACATCATCGTCGCAATCAAGATGACGATCGTGCTGCTGGTGATCGGCTTCGGCTTCTTCTACATCAACAAGGACAACTGGACGCCGTTCATTCCGGAGATGGTCACGAATCCGGACGGCAGCACGAAGTACGGCATGGCTGGCGTGCTTCGCGCGGCCCCGGTCGTCTTCTTCGCCTACATCGGCTTCGACGCCGTCTCCACGGCCGCCCAGGAAGCGAAGAATCCGCAGCGCGACCTGCCGATCGGCATGATCGCGTCGCTGCTCATCTGCACGGTGCTGTACATCGCGATGTCGCTGGTCATGACGGGGCTGGCCCCGTACACGTCGCTCGGCGTGGCGCACCCGGTGTCGGCGGCGCTCGAAGCGGTCCCGCAGCTCAAGTGGCTCGAGAACCTCGTGAACATCGGCGCCGTGGCAGGTCTGTCGTCCGTCGTGCTCGTGATGCTCATGGGCCAGCCGCGCATCTTCTACACGATGTCGCGTGACGGCCTCCTCCCGCCGATCTTCTCGCGCGTACACCCGAAGTACCAGACGCCGTCGGCCTCGTCGTGGATCGTCGGCATCATCGCGCTGATCATCGCGGGCTTCTTCCCGCTCGGCCTGCTCGGCGAGCTGGTCTCGGGCGGCACGCTCGCGGCCTTTGCCACGGTGTGCATTGGTGTGTGGGTGCTGCGTAACCGCTCCCCGGAGCTCGAGCGCCCCTTCCGCACGCCGCTCGTGCCGCTCGTCCCGTTCCTCGGCGCCGGCGCCACGCTGTACATGATGTACCAGCTCCCGGGGCTTACCTGGGCGTTGCTCGGCATCTGGACCGCGATCGGCATGACGACGTACTTCGTGTACGGCATGAAGAACTCCAAGATCGGCAAGCAGGAGACCGGTCGCTGATGACCGTGGTGGAGGCCGATGGGCTCCTGAGCGCATCGGCAGCGCGTCGAACGGCGATCCTGCAGTGGTTCGACGCGCTACGCCCCGGCATGACCGTGGCGCTCTCCACCCACATCAATGCTGATGGTGACGGCTGCGGCTCGGAGACCGCGCTGGCGCGACTGCTCGCCCAGCGCGGGATCCACTGCCGCATCGTCAACCCCACGCCGTGGCCCGGGATGTTCGACTTCCTCTTGGGCGACGACGTGGAGAATGCCACCGACCGTGGCGTCGATGCCCTCAAGGACATCGACGCACTGGTGGTGCTGGACATCAATGACGTGCGGCGGCTAGGACATCTGGCCGATACGGTGCGCGCGCTCGAGGCTCCGATCTCGGTGATCGACCACCACGTGCCGGGCGATGAGCCGATTGGCACCCTCACGGTGGCCGATACGAAAGCCTGCGCGACGGGTGAGCTGATCTACGACATTGCCGTCACGCTCGGGCTCACGATCACCCCTGCGATTGCGCAAAGCCTGTATGCGGCGATTCTGACCGACACGGGCAGCTTCCGCTTCAGCAACACCTCGCCGCGCGCACACGGGGTAGCCGCCGCGCTGCTCGCTGCCGGCGTGAACCCGGAAGAGATGTACCGGCGGATCTACGCGCAGGTCAGCGTAGGCAAGCTGAATCTGCTGCGTGAAGCGCTGGGTACGCTGGCGGTGGAACCGGAGATCGGCCTCTCGCACATCTCGGTCGAAGCCGGCGTCACGGAACGGTACGAGGTCACGAGCGAGGAACTCGACGGTATCGTCGAACATCCGCGCTCGATCGCCGGCACGCGTATGGCCCTCTTCTTCCGCGACCTCGGGCACGGCAAGGTGAAGGTCAGCTTCCGCAGCACTGGTGCCGTGGACGTGCAGCAGTTCGCGAAGCGCTATGGCGGCGGCGGACATGCCAAGGCGTCGGGGGCGATGATCCCGGGCAGCCTGGAGACGGTGCGTGAGCAGGTCGTGCGTGAAGCGCGGGCGTATCTCGCGACGCACTGACTTGGGTAACGGATTACCACAGACGGACGCAGACGGACGCGGACGGACGCGGATATGAACACGGAAAAGATGCTGACTCGGTCGAAGCTCCTCATCGCGGCCGGTCTGGCCGTAGTCTCCTTCGCGTCGTCACTTCCTGCCCAGCCTGCGGCGTTTGCCCCCATTACGAAGGCCGTGCATGCTGGGGTGAACGGCGACCGCACGTTCACGACGGTCGAGTACGTGCAGCGCTTCTTCCGGTTGCCGGGGAATCGCGGCTTTGATGCCAGTATCGACACGGTAGCGGCCTTACTACGCGCGGCGGGCTATGTACGCGAGGACAGCGCGCCGGCCAACGCGCGGCTGGTGTACCGCGTCGAGTCGCGCCCAATGGCCGCACCGGCGTGGACGCCCGTGGATGCGCGCATCACGATTGCTGGGCAGACGCAGCCGCTGCAGGCGTTCGCGACAAATCTGAACATGATCGCCATAAACTCCGGCTCGACGCCGGAGACGGGGGTGACGGCTGACGTGATCAGTGTCGGCGCTGGGGCCGAGAGTGACTTTGCGAAGGTGGACGTGACAGGGAAGATCGTCTTCTCCACCGGACAGGCTCGCCAGGTGTTCCCGCGCGCGATGCAGCGCGGGGCGATCGGCGTGTTCAATACGCAGCAGCTTCCGGCCTACAATCAGCAGTCGAAGAATCCGCGCGCGATCCAGTTCACGAGCATTCCAC
>JBDKIJ010000414.1:0-3419 GCA_039797155.1 Gemmatimonadota bacterium
GGCGGCCGCCTCGAAGTCGAGCGCCGTGGCCGCTTCGCGCATCGCGATTTCCAGTTCGGCCACCAACGTCTCCAATTCCTCCCGACTCCGTGCCGCCGTCTCGTTCGCCAGTTTCTTCGGCGCCGGTGCCTCTCCCTCCCGCTCCACGCGTGCATCCGCGACCCGCGTGATGAAGCGGACCTCGTCCACGCTCTTCATGACACCGCGCGGCACGATGCCATGTGCTTCGTTGTGCTCCCGCTGGATGGTGCGGCGTCGGGACGTTTCATCCATCGCCCGTTGCATCGACCCCGTGATGCGGTCCGCATACAGAATGGCCATACCATTGAGGTTGCGCGCCGCGCGACCGATGGTCTGAATGAGGGACCGATCGCTGCGCAGAAACCCTTCCTGATCGGCATCGAGGACGGCGACCAGCGACACTTCGGGCATGTCGAGCCCTTCGCGCAGCAGGTTGATGCCGACGAGTACATCAAACTCCCCGAGGCGCAGTCCTCGCACGATTTCCATGCGCTCGATGGCGTCGATATCCGAGTGCATGTAGCGGACGCGCACGCCCATCTGCTGCAGATAATCGGTAAGGTCCTCCGACATCCGCTTGGTCAGCGTGGTGACCAACACGCGCTCGCCGCGACGTTCGCGCTGACGAATTTCGTGCAGCAAATCGTCGACCTGCCCCTTCACCGGCCGGATCTCGATGACCGGATCCAGCAGTCCCGTCGGACGGATCACCTGTTCGACGACCACCCCTTCCGACAGTTGCAGTTCGAGCTCCCCTGGGGTCGCCGAGACACTGACGAGTCGCGGGACCAGCATCATGAACTCGTCAAACACGAGCGGGCGATTATCGAGGGCACTCGGCAGACGGAACCCGTAATCCACGAGCGTGAGCTTGCGGGCCCGATCGCCATTGTACATCGCGCGCACCTGCGGCAGCGTCACATGCGACTCGTCCACGACCACCAGATAATCGTCGGGGAAGTAATCCAGAAGGCACGCGGGGCGCTCTCCGGCCTCCCGTCCGCTGATGTGCCGGGAATAATTCTCAATCCCGGCACAGGTCCCAATTTCGAGCAGCATCTCGATATCGAAATTGGTCCGCTGCTCGAGGCGTTGGGCCTCCAGCAGCTTCCCCTGCATGCGTAGCTCCGCCAATCGCGTCGCCAATTCGTCGCGAATCGCCTTCATCGCCCGCTCGATCGTGGGGCGATTGGTGATGAAGTGCTTGGCCGGATAGATGGCCATGCGATCGAGGGTCGCGATCGTTTCCCCGGTGAGCGGATCGATCTTCGAGATGCGTTCAATCTCGTCGCCCCACAGTTCGAGGCGAACGGCCTGCTCTTCGTACGCCGGGTAGATCTCGACCGTATCGCCACGCACGCGGAACGTGCCGCGGTCGAATGCCACGTCGTTCCGGAGGTACTGGATGCCCACGAGCGCCCGAAGAATGTCATCGCGCGGGATCTGCTGTCCGCGCGTCAGGGAGACCATGCGCTCGCGATATGATACCGGATCACCGAGGCCGTAGATCGCCGACACCGTCGATACAATGATCACATCCTCGCGCTCCATCAGCGAGGAGGTGGCCCGCAGCCGCAGCCGATCGATGTCCTCGTTGATGCTCGCATCCTTCTCGATGTAGGTGTCGCTCGAGGGGACGTACGCTTCCGGCTGGTAGTAGTCGTAGTAAGAGATGAAGTACTCGACCGCATTGGTCGGGAAAAATGACTTCAACTCACCGTACAGCTGCGCGGCCAGCGTCTTGTTGTGCGACAGGACCAGAGTTGGGCGCCCCCAGTTCGCGATGACGTTGGCCATCGTCATCGTCTTGCCCGAGCCGGTCACGCCCAGCAGGGTTTGATGGCGATCGCCGCGACGCAGCCCCGCCGTCAGTTCGGCGATGGCCCGCGGCTGGTCACCGGCAGGACTGAACGGTGCTTGAAGACTGAAATCGGCGCCCATAAGAGCTGCAATATAACAGCATGCCGGTTTTTCTTCGCCCCAGCCCGTCTCCGAGGGATCGTCAGTCTTCGGCGGTGATCTTCTCGCGCCGGCTCACCGCCGCAATGCCCTTCACCCGACGGGCCGCCTTGATGATGCGTTCGAGGTGGGCCAGGTTCTCGACCTCGACCATGGCGGCCCCGGTCACGCGCCCATCCGTGGTTTTGAGCTCGAGACTCTTGATGTCGGTCCCCGTGGCGCTCACGGCGGCCGCCACATCGGCGTACAGGCCACGCCGGTCGTTCCCCTCGAGGGCGAGGCGCACCACAAACCGCTCGCCCGCCATTTCCTGCCAGTCGATCTCGAGGCGGCGCTCGGGCTCATGTGCGAGCAGGAGCAGATTGGGGCAGTCACCACGGTGGATGCTTACCCCACGTCCACGCGTGGCGTAGCCCACTACCCGATCTCCAGGTACCGGCTGGCAACATTGCGCATACCGAACCAGAAGGCCATCGGCCCCCTGGATCCGGATGCCCTTCCCCACCCCGCGCACGCGATCGACAATCCGCTCGAGGGTGCTCGGCTTCGCGACCGGCTCCGGTGCCGTCTCGAGGTCCGGATGCAGCGCCTTGAGCACCTGCATCACATGCACGTCGCCGGCACCGACCGAGGCGATCAGGTGGGTGGTATCCTTGAGCTTCAGCAGCTTGGCTATGGGCTGAAGCTTGTCGTCATCCACCTTCGGGAGACGACGGCGACGCAATTCGCGCTCGAGAATTTCCCGGCCCAGCCGCATCGCCGACGAGCGCTCCTCGAGGCGCAGTAGTTGCCGGATCTTGTGGCGCGCCTTGCCGGTGCGCACGTGTGCCAGCCAATCGCGACTCGGCTTCGCATTCGGATTCGTCAGGATCTCGACGGTCTCCGAATTCTTGAGCTCGCGCGACAACGGCGCGATCCGCCCATTCACCTTCGCGCCGGCACACCGCGCGCCGACCTGCGAGTGCACCGCGAAAGCGAAGTCGAGTGGTGTCGCCCCCTTCGGCAACTGGATCACGTCGCCGGTCGGCGTGAAGACGAAGATTTCGTCCTGATACAGGTCGAGCTTCAGGAACTCGAGAAACTCGCCGGGCGTCTCCGCATCGAGCTGCAGTTCGAGCACCTGCCGAAACCAGGACAGATGCCGGTCCAGTTCATCGGCGTTCCGCGCATTCTCCTTGTACAGCCAGTGCGCGGCGATACCGTAGTCGGCCGTGCGATGCATGTCGCGCGTACGGATCTGAATCTCGAACAGCTGGCGCCCCGGGCCGAAGACGGTCGTGTGCAACGACTGATAGCCGTTCGACTTGGGCTGTGCGATATAGTCCTTGATCCGCTCCTGTACGGGCGTCCACCCGTCATGGATGACACCCAGGGCGTGGTAACACTCCAACACGTTCGGTACGATGACGCGGATCGCGAGGAGATCATAGATGTCCTCA
>JBDKIJ010000415.1:0-2593 GCA_039797155.1 Gemmatimonadota bacterium
TCGAGGCGTATCCGTCACCACGCGCGCCGTTCAGGTGGAACACATACTTCGCCGCCGCATCGAGCTGATATTCGTAGACGCCTGGCTTCGTCGACCGCATCGCTTCGATGATGCCAAGCCCAGCGATGCGCGTCGCTTCACGGATCAGCGCAATCTCCGACGGACTCTTGATGGTACGCATCGCGTCGAGCGTCGGCGATAAATCGCGTACCTCGAGCTGCGGGAAGCGGGCGCGGACGAGCTGTGCGAAGTGTGCCTCACGCGAGGGGCGGCCGTCCCACGGGTCACCGGCAGCACGCACCTGGGCGGCCAGTAATTCATCTCGGCTGTCATTCCCCGTTTCCATCGGCGCGAGCGGCGTGAAGAGCGTCATTGCCGGTGGGCGCAGGAGATCCGCCCCAACCAGATCCTCGGCCATCGCTTCCAATGGACGCACGCGGCTCACGCCGGTCAGTTGGCGGAGCAGGACGCTGTCTTCGACCGACAGGGTCGGGCCCTCTGATCGTTCGCGCGCCGGGTCACGTCGCGGCAGATACAGCGTGGCCGTGCGCGATCGGCCGTTGAGCAGGAGATACGCGTGCGCCGACTCCACGCCGCACAGGTAGTAGAAGTCGTTCGATTGCCGAAAGACGCTGAAGCCGGGGAGACCGCTTGCCCCCTGTACAACCGCAATTGCCTGCGAGCCGATGGCGTCAAAGACGCGCGCCCGTCGCTCGCCGTACTCCGTGGCGGTGAAGTCGCTCTGGTACCAGGGGCGCGACTGGGCGGATGCCGGGGACGGCGTGCCGAACAGTGGGGCGAGCATCGCGACAACGGCCGCGAGGCACAGCGCAGGACGAGGACGCATGGGGTAGCGGGGTGGCGGGAGGCCAACAAAACGCGCAGGGCGGGGTCGCCTGCCGCGAAGCTACGGGCCCCATTTCCGAAGCGCCACACGATCCCGGGCCGATTGGTTGCGGGGCTGGGAGGGCAGGGGAAACGGGCACTGATTTGTTGTGTATTGACAACATTATTCGCATTTTGTATTGTGAAAACACAACATAAATGCGTATTTCAACAGCAAAAACCATGCATAAGACCGCAGCCACCACCAACCCGATCCCATCGCGCGCCCAGCTCCGCCGCGGCCTCCTCGCGGAGGCGCATGACTCCCCATCGATGGAGCAGTTCCGAACGCCGACCGCACGGCGGCGGCTGATCGCCCTGCATCTATTCCTCTCCGGCATCCTCATCACGGTGCCCGAGCTGCTCTTCCTGTGGAGCAAGGAAGATCCGGCGGTCCCCGGCTGGGGCTTCGCCGCGGCGGCCGTTGTGCTCTACCTCCCGTGGATGTTCGTGACCGGGATGGTGAACGGCAGCGTCGGCGGCATCTTCGACCTCAAGACCATGCAGCTGGACGAGCTGGAGCGGCGGGACCGGGACGCCGCCTATCGGACCGCCTATCGGGTGTTGATCCCGCTCGCCATGGTGCTCTGTGGCGCCGTCGGCGGCCTCACCGCCGCCGGACGTGGCGCGCTCGCCTTCTGGTGCTGTGCGGCGCTGCTCTTTGTTCAGCTTGGTCTTCCGCAGTACATCGCCGCCTGGCGTCTTGCTGCCCGTCAGGATGCCGACGCCGCCTTCGCCGATACCGACGCGCATGGTGCATAACCGCATCACCCTCTTCCGCACCGAGCGCGGCATGACCCGCAAGGCGCTCGCCGAGCTGGTCGACGTCAACCCGCAGACGATCGGCTTTCTCGAGCGCGGCGACTACAGCCCCAGTGTGGAACTCGCACTTCGCTTGGCGCGCGTCTTCGGCGTTCCGGTCGACGTGCTCTTCTCCCTCGATCCCTTCCCATCGCTTGCCGACCAGATCGGCAGCGCGCCTTCGCACCGCACGGAGTCCTGATGTCACCCTACGTCCACCCCTCGCGCTGGTATCTGCGCCTTCCCCGCTGGTCGGTCCGCCTCCTTTCCGTCATCGCCATCGACGGGCTGTGGGCGTGGTTCCTGCTCAAGTTCTTTCTCCCGAGCGAGTCGGGTGCGCTGGAAGTCGCCGTTGGCGCACTTGCCGTCGTCGCCATCATAGCGGCCATTCCGCTCATGCTCTCGACCTACGCGTTTCGGGCCAACGCGCCGGATGAACAGATCGACGAGCGCGAGCGCGCGGAACGGTATCGCGCCTACTACTGGACGCTCCTGTACTTGCTGACCGGCGTCCTCATCGCGTTCATCGCCGTGGATGCCAAGCGGCTCGCACCGCTCCTGTCCATGGGTGTGGTGAGCAACCTGCTGCAGGTGCTCTTTCTCACGACGCTGGCGTTGCCCACGGCGATCCTCGCGTGGCGGGACCGTGCGACGTCGGATGAGGAGTGAGTGGTAACGTGTTGGCCGCTCCAGTTGGGGCGGCCGACGCACCCTGCCTTATCCGAAAACGTGATGCGGCCGTAAAGCATTCGCTCGGCTCACCAACTCGCCATCCAGCGACACCAACGGCGCCTGCTGCAGTATCGCACAGGCCGCGTAGAGGGCGTCCGCACTCCGGAGACGCCGCGTAGCTCCCACCTCCCCGGCCGCATCGAGCAGGCGATCATCGAGCGGGACGAGCTGAAGA
>JBDKIJ010000416.1:0-4803 GCA_039797155.1 Gemmatimonadota bacterium
GGTAATGAGCTTGATGCCCAAGTGTTCGCCCATCGTGCGCTCCACCTGCTCGCGTTCGTGCAGGCGCAACAGCCCGGTGTCGACGAAGATGCAGGTGAGCTGATCCCCAATCGCCTTGTGCACGAGCGCGGCCGCCACACTGGAGTCCACGCCACCCGAGAGACCGCAGATCACCTGCTTGTCCCCCACCAGCGCGCGGATCCGCTCGACTTCCTGTTCGATGAAGTGGCCCGGCGTCCAATCCGGCGTGCAGTGACACACCCCGAACAGGAAATTCTGAATGATTTCCGCGCCGCGGGCCGAGTGATGGACCTCGGCGTGGAACTGGATCGCGTGAATCGGCTTGCTGGTGTGTCGGAACCCGGCGCAGGTGCTGCCGCTGTGCGCGGTGGCCACATAGCCAGCCGGCACCTGCTCCACGTGGTCGCCATGGCTCATCCACACCGTGGTGTGCTCGCCGGCGTCGAAGCCCTTGAACAGCCCGTTCGCCTCATCCACCGTGACCTCTGCACGCCCGTACTCACGGCGCCCGCCCCCCACCACCGCGCCCCCTTCAAGGTGCGCAATCAACTGCATGCCGTAGCACACACCAAGCACCGGAGCCACATCAAGTAGCTCGCGGGGAATCGTCGGCGCGCCTTCGTCGGTGACCGAGCTCGGGCCACCCGAGAGGATGATGCCGGTGGGCTTCCATGCACGGATCCATTCCAGCGACTTGGTCGGCGGATGGATCTCACTGTACACGCGGGCTTCGCGAACGCGGCGTGCGATCAACTGTGTGAACTGCGATCCGCAGTCGAGGATCAGGATACGGCTTTGCGTCGCAGACGACATCAGTTCTTCCACTCCGGGCCCGCCAGCTTGAGGAATTCCACCTGCTTCGTGTCGAGATCGAGAATGGCGCCGGTAGGCGCGCCATGCAGCCATCCGCACCCTTCGCCCGGGTTCACCAGCAGCGATTCGCCGCGCGCCTTCATCTCGGGGACATGCGTGAAGCCGTGCACCACGATCTGGTGCGCATCGAGTGAACGCTGATGTACATCCGCGATATCGTGCACCAGCAGGATCTGCTTGCCGCCGATATCGAAGCTGTGCGGCGATTCGTACAGTTCGAGCGCGCCGAAGCCGGTCTTGGCCGCGGCCTGCAGCGCATCCCGATCCCCGTCATTGCGACCGAAGACGCCCAGCAGCGGCAACGACAGATCGTGAAATGGCTGTAGCGAGAAGGGGGAACAGTAGTCGCCCGCGTGCATGACCAGCGAGACGCCGCCGGCCACCATCTGCTCAAGGAGCGCCCGGACGGCAGGCACGCGATCGTGTGTGTCAGACAAGAGACCAATGCGCATCAGGCCGTTCTCCAATCGAGGGGCGTGCGCTCGAGGCGCACGAGGTCGTCCAGCGTTTCACGCGACGAGATCACGGCGAAGCGATCGCCGTCTACCAGCACTTCCACCGGGCGCGGGCGCGAGTTGTAGTTCGACGCCATGGTGTAGCCGTAGGCCCCCGCTGTTTGCACGACCATCAGATCCCCTTCGTGCAGGTCGGGGAGTTCACGATGCTTGGCAAAGAAGTCGCCTGATTCGCAGATCGGCCCAACCACGTCGGCAGTAATGAGCCCCTCGCGAGGCACCACGGCATCGATACCGTGATAGGCCTGATAGAGCGACGGGCGCATGAGATCATTCATCCCCGCATCGGAGACTACGAACGACTTCCCGGCGGCAGTCTTTCGATACAGCACACGCGCCAACAGTACTCCAGACTCCGCCACCAGAAAGCGCCCGGGCTCCAGCAGCAGCGTGAGCCCCGTGCGTTCAGCGGCCTCTCGCACGAGCCGCGCATAGTCGGCGAGATCTGCTGGCTCCTCGCGCGGTTCGTACGGCACCGAGAGCCCGCCACCGACATCCATGTACTGGATGGGGTGACCGGCGCCCTTCGCCAAGGCAAGTAAATCGAGCAAACGCGGCAACGCGTCGCGCAGTGGATCGGCATTGCTGATCTGCGAGCCCAAATGCATGCCAAGACCGCGGAGCTGCACATGCGGCAGCTCGAGCGCAACCTGCACGAGGCGCTCGACGTCATCGCGCGGGATGCCGAACTTCTGCCCCTTTTCGCCGGTGCGGATATACGCGTGCGGCGTCTGCACCGTGACCTCCGGATTCACGCGGATGGCGATCGGGGCCACCATGCCCAGCCGCTCGGCCACGGCGTTGATCGTGACCAGCTCCGCTTCCGACTCCACGTTGAGCAATAGCACACCGCCGCGCAGCGCCTGCTCAATTTCCGCCACCGTCTTACCGACGCCGGCAAACACCACGTCGCCACCAACGAACCCGGCCTGCTGCGCGCGAAACAACTCTCCGCCCGACACGATGTCCACGCCTGCGCCCAGCGACCGGAGCAGCTGCAACACCGACAGATTCGAGTTGGCCTTCACCGCGAAGTGGATGCGGTGCGGCACCCCTTCGAATGCCTGCGCGAGCTGCGCGTAGCGGGCTCGGATACACCCGGCCGAATACACGTACGTCGGTGTCGCCACCGCGTCCGCGATCTGCGGCAGCGGTACCGACTCGGCACACAGGGTGCCATCGGCGCGACGGGTGAACCAGGCGTCGTGATGTTCGGACGACACGTTCAGTACGACCGGGCCCAGATCACTTCGTACTTCGCCGGCTCACCGGTCACCATGCAGGTGGTCGGCGCCGTCGGCGAACGGAACTCGGCGTCGGGGATCACGCGAATCGTCGCCTTCGTTTCCTCCTTGACCCGCTGCTCCACGGCCGGATCGCCGTTCCACCCGGCGTACACGAAGGCCCCCGGCCCATCCATGATTTCCTTGAAGCGGTCGTAGCTGATCCGCTCGCGGATGGAGTTGGCCTCGAGCCGCGCGCGTGCCGCGGCAAGCATGTCGCTCTGAATCTGATCGAGGATCACGGGCAGCTCCGAACGGAGCACATCGAACGCGATAGAGCGCTTCTCGCGCGTGTCGCGACGTACAAGCATGCCACTGGACTGTGCGAGGTCACGCGGCCCAAGCTCCATGCGAAGCGGGATGCCGCGCATCTCCCAGTGATAGTATTTGGCGCCCGGCTTGATCCCGACGCGGTCATCCACATGCACACGAATGCGCTCGTGGTCGGGACGCTTGAAGCTGCCGAGATCGTCGGCAATGCGCTTGGCCGCCTCGATGGTGGCCGCGCGCTCTTCGTCGGTCTTCCAGATGGGGACGATCACCATCTGAATCGGCGTGAGCTTCGGGGGGAGACGCAACCCGGCATCATCGCCGTGCGTCATGACGAGCCCACCAATCATGCGCGTGGAGACACCCCACGACGTATTCCACGCGTATTCCTCGACGCCGGCCTCGCTCTGGAACTTCAGGTCGAAGGCCTTGGCGAAGTTCTGGCCGAGGTTGTGCGACGTACCCGCCTGCAGCGCCTTGTTGTCCTGCATCAGCGCTTCGCAGGCATAGGTGCGGAGCGCACCGGCGAACTTCTCGCTGTCGGTCTTCTGCCCCGTGATTACCGGCATCGCCATGTACCCTTCCATGAACTCGCGGTAGACGCCCAGCATGCGGCGTGTTTCCGCTTCCGCCTCGTCGTGGGTGGCGTGCGCCGTGTGCCCCTCCTGCCAGAGGAATTCCATCGTCCGCAGGAAGAGGCGCGTGCGCATTTCCCAGCGTACGACGTTGGCCCACTGATTGTAGAGCAACGGCAGATCGCGGTAGCTCTGCACCCACTTGGCGAACATCGAGTAGATGATCGTTTCCGAGGTGGGGCGCACGACGAGGCGTTCCTCGAGCGGCTTCCCGCCGCCGTGCGTGACCACCGCGCATTCGGGTGCGAACCCCTCGACGTGCTCCGCCTCCTTGGAAAGGAAGCTTTCCGGAATGAACAGCGGAAAGTACGCGTTCACATGGCCGGTGGCCTTGAACATGTCATCGAGCGCGCGCTGCATCCGTTCCCAGATGCCATAGCCAAGCGGACGGATGACCATGCACCCGCGCACAGGGGAGTAGTCGGCCAACTCGGCGCGGAGGACCAGTTCGTTGTACCACTCGCTGAAGTTGTCACTGCGGGTGGTCAGCTTCTTATCGTCACTCATCGAATAGTTCCGGATGCGAGGCAGTCAGGGTGCCGACCCGGAAGGCCAGCGTCTCGAGATTGGTGAACGCCTCATCCTCGTGACCGGCGCGGCGCAGTCGCCACGCGCGGCCGCCGATGGAATCGGCAATGATGAACAGCGAGGCGCCGGCCTTCCGGCCTGCCTCCAGCTGCTTGTCGATCTTCTGCGAATGCAGCGCCGTCTCGACCCGAAGCCCACTGCGGCGCAGCATGGTGGCGGTTTCCAGTCCCAGCGAAGGAGCACCTGGCGAATCCGGGGCTTCCGCCACGTAGATCAGCAGTTCCTGATCGGCACGACGCATGAGTCCGCGTGCGCGCAGCAGTTCGCCGATCACGACATCCCCCATTCCGAAGCCGAGGGCCGGCAGGTCGGTGCCGCCGAGCGACTTGAGCAGTGTATCGTACCGTCCGCCGCCACAGATGGCGCGAAACTCGCCCGTGGCATCGAACAGTTCGAAGACGATCCCGGTGTAGTACGCGAGGCCGCGCACGATGGTGAGGTCGAAGTGCATCCATTCGCCTACGCCCAGTGCACGGCAATGCGCCAAATAGGCCGCAAAGCGCCGGACGTGCGGATGGACCGCCGGCGCGTCGCCGTATTTCGCTGAGAGCGTGTCGAAGTCCAACGTGCCGAAGCCGAGGATCGTATCGACCACGTGGGCCGACAGCCCCGCCGCGG
>JBDKIJ010000417.1:0-4002 GCA_039797155.1 Gemmatimonadota bacterium
CCTGACGATGGCTACCAGCCTCGTCACGCATGAGCCGGCGTTTGCTACGCGTGTACTGCGCATTGGCACCGCCCCCTGTCTTGATTCGCTCGAGCTCCAGCGGGACGCACTGCGGCTTGCGGTGCTCCATCGGCAGGCCGGCTGGTTCCGCGCTACCGTCGATCCGAGGGTACAGCGTAGCCGGCGTGGCGTGCGCGTCGAGTTCGTGGTGACCCCTGGTGACCCGGCCATCATCGATTCGGTGCAGCTGATGGGGCTCCCTCCGGAAGCCTCTGGCTCCCGTCCGGTGGATGGCCCAGTACGTGCCCTGCGAGGACAACGACTGGATCGGATCCATGTGGATACCACGACGACGGCGTTATTGGTCCGACTGCGCGATCAGGGATATGCGCGGGCACGGCTCGATTCGAGTCGCATCACCATCGACTCGTTGCGGGCCCGCGCCGCGGTGCGCCTGTATCTCAATCCGGGACGCGTCGTGTCGGTCGGCCAACTCGACGTGCGCGTGCAGCCACTGACCCCGGGACGCCCACGCGTGGACTCGGGCGATGTGGCCCGCCTTGCACGGATCCCAGTGGGTGCACCCTTCCGGGCAAGTGCGCTGCTTGAGGCACAGCGGACCTTGTATCGCGCCGATGCCTTCCGTCTCGTGCTCGTGGACACGGTGACCCCGCGATCCAACGCGCGAGATTCCACGATCGATATTCGCATTTCCGTCGCCGAGGCGCGGACACGCAATGCGCGGGTCGGCCTGGGATGGGCCACCCAGGATTGCGTCCGCGCTCAGGGGCGCGTGATGGACCGCGGATTTCTGGGGGTGGGGCGTCGCCTCGAGCTCACGGTGCGGGCCTCGAAACTCGGCCTGGGGGCACCGACCGACATCGCGCCTGCGCTGTGCTCGGCGGCGCTTCGCCGGGATCCGTTCAGCGAACGGGTCAATTACTTCGTCGGCACGACGTTCAGCGACACCCGGCTCTTCTCGTGGCCCATCGTCCCGACGGTCAGCGTCTACAGTGAACGGCGCGGCGAGCCCTTCGCCTACCTTCGGGAAACGACGATCGGTGGGCTCGCGGAGTTTTCGCGCCAGTTCACCGCGCGCACCAGTGGTGTCGGTGGGGTGCAGTACGAAAACGGGCGCACCACGACGGATCCCGTCGTCTCCTGCACGCGATTCGCCCAATGTCGTCCCGAGGACTACGTCCTGTCGTTGTTCGGGCGCGGCGTCGGGTTGATGAGCGGGACGGTGACCCATGATCGTACCAATGCCGTCCTCGATCCATCCAGCGGATGGCGCGCCCGTGCGGAAACGCGGGCCGGGCAGACGTTCTCGACGTTGGTGTCATCGCTCCGCTTTTATCGCGTGGCGGGTGAGGCGGCCGCCTACCGTCGCGTATGGGGCGGTGTGGCCGGCGTGCGGGTGCAGGCCTCGCGCGCCTTTGCGCCGGGCGCGGAGCTGGTCGATGGGGCGCCGTTGCTGCCACAGCAGGAACGGCTGTTCGCTGGCGGACAGAACTCGGTGCGTGGATACCAGCAGAATCTGCTGGGGCCCGTGGTCTATGTGGTCTCGCAGGTGCGGGAGCAGCCGAACGCCGCAGGCGAGACCTATTTGGAAGTCGCGCCAGGCGCGTCCTTCGATCGGGCGGTGCCTCGCGGCGGTACGGCGCTCGCCGTGGCGAATGTCGAATGGCGCCGGGGCTTTCGCTTTGTGGCGGAGCAACTGCAGGTGGCGGCCTTCCTCGACGCCGGCTCGGTGTGGGAAACGCAGAGCGACCGCTTCCGGTGGCGCGATGTTCGCGCGACGCCCGGGTTGGGCGTGCGCATCCTGACGCCACTCGGTCCATTCCGATTGGACGTCGGATATCGCCCCTATGGCCTGCGCGCCGGGCGTGCCCTGTATTTCTCGCCGCGGAGCGCGGAGAGTGACGGGCAAATTCGCTGTGCGTCACCGCGTGCGTCTGCTGCGGAAGCCAGCGATGATGTCTTCGCCTGTCCGTCCACCTACACGCCACCGCCGCGTGGTGGGCTCTCGCGATTCGTTTTCCATTTCGGCCTGGGGCAGGCGTTCTGATGCCCGCATGGCGCGCCGCTCGTCTGCTCCGGTGGAGTCTGGCCCTGCTGCTGGGTGTCTCCGCCGGACTCACGCTGACGTACCTCGTGGCGACGCGAACGGGCGCGGGGCGTGCGTGGCTGACGTCGGTGCTCCTGACGCAGGCGAATGCAGTATTCGGTGGGCGTGGCGCGCTCCGCGTCGGTACGCTGCGCGAGATCGGCCCTGGTTACATCGTTGCCGATAATGTGGCGCTCCTCGACACCGCCGGCGTTCCGGTGATGACCGCGGCGCGGGTGCGGGGGACGCTCAGTGTCCGTGACCTCTTTGATCGTGCCATCCATCTCCGGCGGCTCGACCTTGAGGGGGTGGTGCTGACGCTGCAGCAGGATACGGCAGGACGTCCGTGGAATCTGGCGTACATCATATCGGGCGATCGTGCATCGGCATCTGCTGGGCCGCCCGGCTTTGGCGATGACGTTCGCATTGATCATGTCGGCGTCCGCGATGTGGTCATCGGGACGCGCGCGCCATGGGCGCCACATCCGATCTTCACGGGAGCGGCTCGCGATAGCGTCATTGCGGTGCGGGATAGCCTGCATGACCTCGTGCGCGATGCCAGCGGCGCCCTGTTCGAACGGCGTCAGATCGCCCTGACACGCGCCGTCGCGCATGACGTCGTGATCGTTGAGAGGCAGCGGCGTCCCGCGTCGTTGGTACTCGATTCGCTCGTTGGACGCATTTCCGATCCACCCGTTCAGATTCGGCAGGCGCACGGCCGTATCGTCTGGACCGACGATTCCTTGCAGCTGGACCTAACGGATGTGCACCTGCCGGGATCGCGCGGGCGCGCACGCGGTATGGTCGCCTGGCACCAACCGGGACCGGTGCAGTTCGACGTCGTCGTAGATGCGGAGGCAGCACTCGCCGACCTCGCCTGGATCTGGGATGTGATGCCGCGCGAGGGGCGTGGACGCGCCACGGTCCGCATGCGTACGCTGGCGGACGCATACGATGCCGAGTATGCCCTACAGAACCTGCACGTGGAGAGCGGACGCTCGGTCATCGACGGGCAGGTGGCCGTGATCGTTCGGCCGGCTGAGCTGCGCCTCCACAGTGTGGATCTGCGGTTTGCGCCGCTTGACGTGACGCTCGCCCGCCGGTTGTCGTACGGGGCCATTCCTGCCGCCATCACGGGCGTGTTGAGCGGTCGTTTGTTTGCACCGGTTGGCGGATCACTCACGGCGTTCGCCATCGAACGACTCGAGGCCAGCCATGTGAGTGATCCGCGGGGCCGTAGCGAACCCTCCACGCTTCGCCTCACCGGCACAGTGGGATTCGGTGTGGTGCCGCGCGCCTCGAATCTTGCGATCAGCGATATGCGGATGAGCCTCCCGGTGCTGCGGCATCTTGTTGCCGACGCCGCGCCTTCGCTGTGGCCTGATGGAATACTCACGGGCCGAGTCACGCTCCGCTCGGCCGACCTCTCGCATGTGAACGTCACGGCCATGGATATCGGATGGACCGACGCGGTCGGTCATCAGTCGCGCGTGCGCGGCGCGCTGCAGAGCCGCTTCGGGCGAGCGCCGATGACCGTGCGTGGAACCCTCGACTTCGCCCCGTTATCACTGGCGGCGCTGGCCCGTCTTGATTCCGCCGTCTCGCTGCGTCGAGATCTTTCCGGCACCCTGACGCTTGATGGGACGTCGCGTGATCTGGCCTGGCGCGTTGGCGTACGTCCCATGACGATGGACAGCATCGCAACGGATACGCGTGGTGGTATCGATGCCATGGGCACGGCCAGCGTGGTCGATACGGCGTGGAGCGTCAACGCCACAGGCACGTTGCAGACGGTCGATCTGCGCGACTGGCTCGGTGATTCGGTCTCACCCCGTACCGCGATCTCGGGCGCGTTCCGTATCGCAGCCGATGGTGCCCGTGCTGCCAGCGGACAT
>JBDKIJ010000418.1:0-2770 GCA_039797155.1 Gemmatimonadota bacterium
TCGCCAGCGGTGAAGTCCGAGCCGTCCCGAGAGATCGCGGCCAGTGAGGAAACGGCGGCGCCCACCTCGACGCCAGTCGAGGCAGAGCGTTCCGCTGAGGCCGCGCCGGTCGCCGCTGCAAGTACGCCCAAGGCAGCTGCCGAGCCCGCCGTTCCGGTGGCGTCGGTGCCCGCTGAGCCTGCGGCTGACGCATCAGTGCCGACCTCTTCGGTGTCGACGGCATCGGCGCAGACGGCGCCGGAGACTCCGGTTGCGCCGCCGCTGCAATTGCCGCCGGATCGTCCGCGCCCGCGCCCCGTGGTGCCAGGCGCCCCGCGTCCACGTCCCATCGCATCCGCTTCGCCCTCCTTCGGTGGCCCTCGTCCGGTCGCGTCTGCGGTTCCGGGTGGCGGGCTCAATCAGGGACAGCGTCGTGATGATCGTCGTCCGGGAATGGGCGGCGGCGCCGGCACCGGGATGGGTGGCGGCGTTGGTAGTGGGATGGGTGGAGGCATGGGGCAGGGTGGTGGTGGGGCCCAAGGGCCGCGCCGCGGCAAGAAGGGGAAGCGTGGGGCTGTCGATCAGGAAGCGGTGTCCGCGAACATCTCCAAGACGATGACCGCGATGCGCGGCGCGCCCACGCGCGGCCGCCCGGGGCGTCGCTTTGGCGTTGAAGCGCGCGAGGAAATGGAGGCGCAGCGCGCCGCCGCTGCCGAGCGCGAGCGGAAGACGGTGCGCGTCAACGAGTTCATCACCGTCTCGGAACTCGCGCAGATTCTCGGGATCTCGGCCACACAGATCGTCGGCTTCGCCTTCAAGTCGCTGGGTTTGATGGTCACCATCAATCAGCGCCTCGACTTCGACCAGATTGAACTCATCGCCGGCGAATTCGGCTTCCAGGCCGTCAAGGAAAGCGACTACGCCGCCGATCTGCCGGACACGGAGGAGGAGGATCGCGACGAAGATCGCCGTCCGCGGCCTCCGGTCGTGACCATCATGGGTCACGTCGACCACGGCAAGACGTCGCTGCTGGACTACATCCGCAAGGCGAATGTCGTGGCGGGTGAAGCCGGTGGGATCACGCAGCATATCGGCGCGTATCACGTGGAGGTGGCGGGCAAGCGCACGATCACCTTCCTCGATACTCCGGGTCACGAGGCCTTCACCGCCATGCGTGCGCGCGGTGCACAGGTCACGGACATCGTGGTCATCGTGATCGCGGCGGACGACCAGGTGATGCCACAGACGATCGAGGCGATTTCGCACGCCAAGAGCGCCGGTGTGCCGATCATCATTGCGATCAACAAGTGCGACCTGCCGACGGCGAACATCCCGAAGGTGAAGCAGGACCTGCTGCAGCATGAGGTGGTGCTTGAGGAGTTCGGCGGCACGACGCTTCACTCGGAGATCTCCGCCAAGAAGGGGACGGGCATCAACGAGCTGCTGGATCAGATTCTGCTGCAAGCCGATATCCTCGAACTGACCGCGAATCCGTCGCGTCGAGCCACTGGCTCGGTTGTCGAGGCCCAGCTCGATCAGGGCAAGGGGCCGGTCGCCACGGTGCTCGTGCAGAACGGGACGCTCCGCGTGGGCGACGACTACATCTGCGGCATTCACTCCGGCCGTGTGCGCGCCATGCTCGATGAGCGTGGCAAGCAGGTCAAGGAAGCGGGGCCGGCGATCCCGGTGCAGATCCTTGGCTTGACTGGCGTGCCGATGGCGGGCGACCAGCTGTTGGTGGTGGAAGACGCCACGGCGGCCCGCGAAATCGCGCAGCGTCGTGAGCGTCTTGATCGCGAAGCCAAGAGCCGGCGGACGACGCGTGGCGTCGTGTCCCTCGAGGACTTCATGTCGCAGGCGAGCGCTGGCCAGAAGCGCCAGCTCCGCCTGGTCATCAAGGCCGATCAGGGTGGTCCGGCGGAAGCGCTCGCGGACGCGCTGCAGCAGCTGTCCAACGAGGAAGTGCAGGTGGAAATCATCCACCGCGCGGTCGGCGCGATTGCCGAAAGCGACATTCTCCTCGCCAAGGCCGCGGGAGCGATCATCGTGGGCTTCCACGTGCGTCCCGACAACAACGCGCGCAACGCCGCGGAGCGCGAAGGCGTCGAGATCAAGCTCTACCGCATCATCTACGAGGCGGTCGCCGACGTGAAGGCGGCGCTTGAAGGGATGCTGCGACCGGAAGAACGCGAAGTCGTGTACGGCGAGGCCGAGGTGCGCGAAACGTTCAAGGTGGCCCGTATCGGTACGATCGCTGGCTGCATCGTGCGCTCGGGCATCATGAACCGGAAGGGACGGATTCGCGTCATCCGGGATGGCATCGAGATCTACGACGGCGGCATCGCTTCGCTGCGTCGTTTCAAGGACGACGTCAACGAGGTCAAGGAAGGCTACGAGTGCGGTATCGGCATCGAAAACTTCAACGATCTCAAGATCGGCGACGTGTTCGAGTGCTACCGCACGGAGGAAGTGGCGCGTACGCTCGATCAGGCCTCCAAGACCTGAGGAGGGAACATGGGCGAACCGCGTCGACCTGACCGCGTCGCCGAAGCCATTCGTGAGCAGGTCGCGACCTTCCTCTCGGAAGGCGCGAAGGACCCACGGATCAAAGCGTTCGTCACCGTGACCGCGGTGGACGTGACGCGTGACCTTCGGCACGCGACGGTCTTCGTCAGCCTCATGGGCGACGAAGCCGACAAGAAGTCCACGATGCAGGGGCTGGGCAGTGTCGCCAGCCACCTCCGGTCGGTGCTGGGAAAGACACTGCGTCTGCGCAATGCGCCGGAAATCC
>JBDKIJ010000419.1:0-9412 GCA_039797155.1 Gemmatimonadota bacterium
CGGATACTGGGAGGCGCATGTGCGCATCCCGGGCAGGCTCGATTTCTACGGCGATTTCCGGATCGGGAGCGCCTTTGCGGTGGTCGCGGGTTTCAATCCATACCTCGGCTGGGCCACGACAAACAACGCCACCGACCTCGAGGAGGTATACGAGCTCGATCTCGATCCTGCGATGCCGGATCATTATCGCTTCGACGGGGCAAGCATCCCGGTGCGTTATACGACCATTTCAGCCGCCGAAATGGAGGGGGATTCGCTCGTCACGCGGCAGCGCCGCTTTCCAATGACCCCCATTGGTCCCGTCGTGCATCGTACGAAGGACAAGCTGTACGTCGTGCGCGCCGGGCCTGATGGAGAATACCGGGCGGGCGCGCAGTTCCTCGCCATGATGCGGGCACGTTCGCTGAAGGAATGGAAGGCGGCGCTTGCCATGCGAGCGCGTGCCACGTCCAACCTCACCTACGCCGATCGGGATGGGAACGTGTTCACCATCTGGATGGCGACAAGTCCTCGACTCCCACATCCCTCCGGCCGCGATACGATGCCGATCCCCGCGCGCGGTTCGGCGGACATCTGGACGCACCTGATTGCGCTGGACTCGCTGCCGCAGGTGCTCAATCCCCCCGGTGGCTACGTCCACAACGAGAATGATGCGCCGCACTTTGCGAATCTACGAGCGCTTCTCGATACGGCCCGGTACCCGGACAATGTGGAGAGGGGAGAACTCCGCCTGCGCAGCCAGCTCGCACTGCAACTGATCGGCGGGCGCGATCGCTTGTCGCTCGACGAGGTCATTCGCCGAAAGCACAGCATGCGGATGCTCTTGGCGGATCGCGTGAAGCCGTCCCTGTTGCAGGCTG
Source organism: Gemmatimonadota bacterium (assembly GCA_039797155.1). GTDB lineage: Bacteria > Gemmatimonadota > Gemmatimonadetes > Gemmatimonadales > Gemmatimonadaceae > Gemmatimonas. The sequence continues at coordinate 861 of JBDKIJ010000419.1, forward strand.
CGCGGGTCGCCGCCAGAACTGATTCGTCGCTTGCCGCCGCCATCGCGGTTCTCGCCCAATGGGACAACACCGTCGCACCCACCGCCCGCGGAGGAATTCTTTTCGAGACCTGGTGGCGACGCTATCTTTCGCAAGCACGTGATACGGCCTTTGCTGAGCGTTGGTCGTGGGACCACATGATGGTCACACCGCGTGGGTTGGGGCAGACCGGGAAGGCGGTCGAAGCGCTCCGCTGGGCCATCTCGGAGACCACGAGGAAATTCGGCGCACTCGATGTGGCGTGGGGCGAGGTGCATCGGGTTCGTCGCGGGGCGGTAGATGTCCCGGTTGGTGGATGCAGTGGCGCGCTGGGATGCTTTCGCGTGCTGAGTTACGAGGACGCACCAGACGGCAAGCGCATTGCCAACAGCGGTGACGGATGGGTACTCGCCGTCGAATTCTCACCGGCCGGCCCCAAGGCCTATTCGATTCTCGCATACGGGCAAAGTGCCGATCCGGCGTCCCCGCACTTCAGTGATCAGGCCGCCATGTTTGCCGCGGGCAAATTCAAGCCAGTCCGCTTCACAGAAGCCGATATCGCAGCACATACTTCACGTCGCTACACGCCGTAACATCCTGACCTTCCCACGGAGGACCCATGCAGCACTTTGTGCGCCGTGCGGTGATGCCCGCGCTGGCTCTTGCTTCGCTCTCGATCGGCGCATCGTTCGCCGCCGCCTTTACGGGCCAGCCCAAGCCGGCGATTTCCGCGGAAGCCGAGCGGACCCCACAGGGCGCGAAGATCACCGTCAAGGGTAAGAACTGGCCTGCCAACGCCAAGGTGAAACTCACGGGGACGCGCGCGCCGGGCTCGAACGGCGTGCAGGATTTCGGCACGGTGGACGCCGACGACAAGGGCGTATTTACCTTCCGCAAGACGGTGCAGTGCACCACAAACCGCATGGACGACGCGGAGCGTGACCCCGTGACCTTCACCGCAGAGGATCCGGCGGCCTCGGTCAAGGCCACCTCGAAGGTCGAGGGCGGCGCCTGGGTCTGCCAGTAAAGCCATCGGCTCAGCCCTGATACGAAGCCCCGGCGCTCGCTCGAGCGCCGGGGCTTCGTGTATCGAGGAGATCTGTGGCGGCGGTGCGACACCTTTGTGATCTCTTTCGCCACAGTGGGACGGAAGCCACACGCGGTCGGAATGTGGAAGATGTTGTCCGGTAATGGTTTAGGTGTTCACGTGCTGACGGACTCCTCCGGCATATGGCTTGCTAAGGTAGGGGTCGAGCCGTGTGATGCAGCCTCATCCGTCTGTCCCTGCCTATGCGACGCCTTCTCGACGAACCGCCCATCGAACCCATCCGGAGCTACTACTCGCAGCTGTGCGTCATGCTGACGGGAATCGCGTCCGGTGGCATCGAGGCGATCGGGAGCGATACGCTGCTCCCGGCCGCATTCCACATGGGCCGGCGCGATGGCTATCACGTCGTCGTCGCGCATCTGGCGGCGAGTGCCACCTTGCGCGAGGCGGCAGAGAAGTGCGAGCAGTTCGGATTGGGGGTGGCGGAGCGCGCCGAGGTCCATCCGTACGGGCCAGACTGGTCGCAGGGGTTCGCCCATGCCACACTCGACGCCGTCTCCGATTTGGCCCTGTACGCCGCCACGGCTACGGTGCCGCCGATTGATCGGCGGAGACTTGAGGCGGCGCGTGCCGCGGTACGTCAGGCGACGCCGGTGCATGCCCTGCGCACGGCCTATCAGGGTGGAATGGCCGCCGTCCAACCGCCCGCGGACTGGTAGGGGCGACGTCCCATGGCGGTGCTATATTCACCGCCATGCCAACCAAGCCCACTACGGTCCTTGATGCGCGTGCCGTTGATCGCACGCTGCGGCGTATCGCCGATCAGATCATCGAGCTCAACGCGGGAACCGAGAATCTGGTGATCGTGGGGATCCAGCGGCGCGGCGTCCAGCTGGCAGACCGCATCGTTCGGATCATCAAGGCGCAAGAAGGCGTCGAGGTCACGAGTGGCGCGCTGGACATCACGCTCTACCGGGATGACCTGCAGACGGTGGGTCCCCGTCCGGTTGTCGGTGCGACGTCGCTCCCCTGGACGCTCGACGATCAGCACGTCGTCATCGTGGACGACGTCTTATACACCGGCCGGACCATCCGTGCCGCGCTCGACGAATTGGCCGACTTTGGTCGTCCGTCCCGCATTGCCCTCGCCGTGCTGGTCGACCGCGGGGGACGCGAACTCCCGATTCACGCAGACATCGTCGGACGCAAGGTGGAAATCGCCAGCGACGAGCGCGTCGATGTCTTCGTCGAGGAACTCGACGGACGCGATGAAGTGGTGATCGTCCCGCGACTGCAGGAGGGCTGAGCGCGTGGCCGGCCCTCTCGGCAAGGACCTGCTCGGACTCGCGCCGTTGTCGGCAGAGCAGATCAATCTCGTCCTCGATACCGCCGTCCCCTTCCGCGAAATCTCCGAGCGCGCGATCAAGAAGGTGCCGACGCTGCGTGGCGCGACGATCGTGAATCTCTTCTTCGAAGCGTCGACGCGCACGCGCATCTCCTTCGAGTTCGCCGAGAAGCGGCTGAGTGCCGATACGGTCAACGTGGCCTCGCAGGGGAGCAGCGTGTCAAAGGGCGAGACGCTCGTCGATACCGCGCGAAATCTTGAGGCGATGCGGATCGACATGGTCGTGATCCGACACATGGCCTCGGGCGCTGCGCGATTCCTTGCTGAGCGCATCGAGTCCAACGTGATCAATGCCGGCGATGGCACCAACGAACACCCGACACAGGGGCTGCTGGACTTGCTCACGATGCGTGATCGCTTTGGATCGCTGGCGGGCAAGCGTGTCTGTATCGTTGGGGACGTGCTGCACTCGCGCGTCGCCCGATCGAACATCTGGGGGCTCACCAAGTTGGGGGCCGAGGTGGCGGTCTGTGGACCACGTTCGCTGCTGCCCAATGCCATCGGGGACATGGGTGTCACGGTGTTCGATCGCATTGAACCCGCCATCGAATGGGCAGATGCGTTGAATGTGCTCCGCCTGCAACTCGAGCGGATGGAGGCGGGGTACATCCCGTCGCTACGTGAGTACAATCGGGTCTTCGGTGTGACCGCGGCGCGGCTCGAGCGTGCACCGAAGGAGCTGCTCATCCTCCATCCCGGCCCGATGAACCGCGGGGTGGAAATCGATAGTGATGTGGCGGATGGCCCGCACTCCGTCATTCTGGATCAGGTCACGAACGGGGTCGCCGTTCGAATGGCCGTACTGTACCTCCTTGCCGGCGGCCGGCCGGAACTCGCGGAAGCCGCGAAAAAGGGAACTGCCTGATGTCGACTGCTGTGCGTGATCTCGTGCTGCGTGGTGGACGGATCGTCGATCCGTCGCAGGGACTCGATGCCGTGGGCGATGTGCTCATTCGCGACGGACGCATCGAAGCGTGTGGCGGATCCCTCGGGACGCCCGAAGGCGCGGACGTGGTGGATGTCAGCGGCCTCGTCGTCGCCCCCGGACTCATCGACGTGCACATCCATCTGCGCGAACCGGGCCGGGAGGATGTTGAGACGGTTGCCACCGGTGCGCACAGTGCCGTCGCCGGCGGGTTCACCGGCGTGTGCGCGATGCCCAACACCAAGCCGGTCACCGATAATCAGGCGGTGGTTGGCTTCGTGAAGCGGCAGGGCGAGGCGGCGGGGTTCGCCCGGGTCTACCCCTACGGCGCCATCTCGGTCGGGCAGAAGGGGGAGACGCTCGCGGAACTCGCGGAAATGGTGCAGGCGGGAGCTGTGGCCTTCAGCGATGATGGCAAACCGGTCGAAAGCGCGCAGTTGATGCGCACCGCACTCGAATACGCGAGGGCCTTCAATGTGCCGATCGCGGAGCATTGCGAGGACATGTCGCTCGCACGCGGTGGCAGTATGAACGAAGGGCTCATGAGCGCGAAGCTCGGGCTCAAGGGGATCCCGGCCGAAGCCGAGGAGATCTACGTCATTCGCGACATTCTGCTCGCGAAGCGCACGGGGGGACATATCCACCTGTGCCACCTCAGCACGAAGGGCTCCGTGGAACTCGTACGGTGGGGGAAGGAGCGCGGGATCAACGTGACTGCCGAAGTCTGCTCGCACCACATCTCGCTGACGGAAGCCGCAGTGGACGGCTACAACACCAATGCGAAGATGAATCCGCCGCTCCGTACGGCCGAGGATGTCGAGGCGCTCCAGCAGGGTGTGGCGGACGGTACGATAGATCTGTTGGTCACTGACCATGCGCCGCACCATTATGACGAGAAGGAGCGCGAGTTCGCGGATGCGCCGAATGGGATCGTCGGGCTCGAGACGGCGCTGGGGGTGAATTGCACGTATCTCCTGCATCGCGGCCTGATTTCGCTCTCGCAGCTCGTTGATGCGATGAGCTGCAAGCCGGCCAAGGTATTCCGTCTGCCGGGCGGGACCCTGGCGCGCGGCGCGCTCGGGGACGTGACGGTGTTCGATCCGCAGCGCGAGTGGACGGTGGATCCGACACGCTTCCGCTCGAAAGGGCGGAACACCCCGTATGGTGGACATGCCCTGCGCGGTCTGGCCACCATGACGGTGGTTGGCGGACGCATCGTGCACCGTGTGGTCTGAGGGGTCGCGCGAGCACCAGCTGGCCACGGCCATCGCCGCGGCGTGTCGGCGTCTGCACGCACGTGGCCTGCTCGCCGGGAGTGAAGGCAACCTGTCGCTTCGGTTCGACGCGGAGACCGTCCTGGTGTCCGCGTCGGCGGTCGACAAGGCGACCATGGAGGCCGCGCACGTCGTGCGTGTGAGTCACGACGGGCAGGTCGTTCAGGGAGGGCCAGGGCTTCGGGCCTCGTCGGAGTTCGGGATGCACCGCGCCCTCTACGCAGCCCGTCCAGGCGTGATGGCCGTTGTGCATGCGCATCCGCCCGTCGCAACAGGATTCGCAGCGGCGGGACAGGAGCTCCCGGCCAACGTGCTGCCGGAGGTGCCCGTGGTCGTCGGGCGAATCGCCGCGGTGCCCTATGGCCGTCCGGGTACCGCCGCATTGGCGGCGGCCATGGCGCCCTTTGTAGCGGAGCACGACGTCTTTCTGCTTGCCAACCATGGCGTCACCGTGGTGGGGTACTCTCTGGAGGATGCTATCCTGAGAATGGAAAGCACCGAGCAGGCGGCGCGCATCGTGCTGGCGGCGCGTTTACTTGGTGGAGCGCAGCCGCTCCCGCCCGAAGAAGTGACCGCGCTTGCCTCCTATCGTCGTTCCAGTGAGCTTCTCTGACTTCTGTTCTCCTTTTCCCGGAGTCTTCCGACGTGGCGATTGAACAAGTCCGGTCCCTGGTAGCGGATCGGCATCGGTACGAGAGCTGGCTGGAGGCCTTGGACGCGCGTCGCGATGAGACGCCCGAGCGCGTGTATGCGCGGGTGCGCGATGACTACGCCGGCCGACGCGCCGAGGTCCTGGCGCAGTTGCAGGCCCTGCTTCCCGACATGATCTCGCTGCGCGAGGCGCGCGAGCAGCATCTCCGGGACCTTGAGCAGCAGCTGGCCAACCTCGAGGACGAGCGGGCGGAAGCCATGCTGCGGACGGCGGTCGGAGAATTCGACAGCGAGCGATGGGATGCTGTTCGAATTGACGTCGAGGCCAAATTGCTGGCAATCGGCGAGGAGCGGGATGCGCTCCTGATCGAGGTCGACGAGATCCGCACGCTGATCGAGCAGTCTCGCGACGACATGGCCGTCGTCGCTGAGGAGTCGATGTCGGCATCGGATGCCGATGCCCCGATGATCATTGATGACGTCGAGGAGTCCGAGGATGTGGCACCCCGGCTCGAGACGGATGCGCACGCCGTGTCGGTGGTCGACGAAGAGGCGGTCGCGGTCGATGCGATCACGGATGTCGTCAGCGGTGAGCCGCTAGGCGGAATTCCCTCTGACGCGTGGCTTGAGGATGCGACCGACATCTCGAACGATGTGGGCACACCGGTTGCACCGCCCGCCGCGGCGGATGCCGTCACGATGGAGTCGGCCATCGAATCGTTGCTGCTCGATACCGAGGCCCCGGTATTGCCGCCCGCTGCACCGGCAGAAGCCGTGGCGTCAGCCGCGACCGATGAATGGGATGAGGCCTTGGCGGTTTTTGATGGCAAGCCGGCGGTCGGATCGGAGCCTGCGGTTCCCGCGACGCCGGCACCAGCCGGTTCGGCATCACCCGACCCGTTCGATGATCTGGCGTTTCTCCGGTCAATCATGGATCCGGCCGAAACACCGGCGCCGTCCTTGAAGACCCCCGCGGAGGGGACGACAGCGGTGCCCGATCAGCAGGCCGCGGCGGGGACCGACTCGCAGAAGTCGCTCCGCTGCGCCGAGTGCGGGACGATGAACGCCCCCACGGAGTGGTACTGTGAGCGCTGTGGTGGCGAGTTGATCACGATCTGACGGGTGATCAATCAAAAGCAGAAGCGGGCCGAACTCCGAGGAGTGCGGCCCGCTTTCGCTTTCGCTTTGGTGCGATCGCGTGGTTACTTCGCGACCGCCATCTTCGCGATCCGGCTCTTCTGACGAGCCGCCGCGTTCTTGTGGATGAGCCCCTTCCGCGCCGCGCGATCAAGCAACGAGGTCGCCGTGAGGCGGTCATCAGCCGCCGCAGTAGCCGCCTTCGCCTTCTTCACAGCGGTACGCAGCGCCGAGCGCTGGGCACGGTTACGAACCGCCGCCGCACGCGACTTCCGCAGATCCTTCTTTGCGGACTGGATATTCGGCACGAAAAGACTCCTGAAAACCTGGAAAAGGAATTGAGCCGCGAGACTGCACGCGACGGAAAACGCCCGTATCTGGGCCAGACTGCGGAACTTATACCTGCTTTCCGGTGTGGTCAAGCAGGGCCCCTCGGCGAGTGTGTACTCGCCTTTTGACACGATTCGGCGCGACGGCTACCTTGCGGGTGGATTTGCTTGCATTCGCGTTCGGTCGCCGGGTTCGGGGACCGTCGGCGGGCGTCCACCCACGGGGGCATCGGTCCGCCGGGGCCGTCGCCCATCCTTATTCCCGCCGCCGGTGGATTTCGCTCAGCAACTCGCCCTCATTGCCCCCGTCCTGCTGTTCGCGATGGTCGCGCATGAATACGCGCATGGCTATGCCGCGTTCCGGCAGGGGGACATGACGGCGTATCAGCTTGGTCGCCTGACCTGGAATCCCCTCCGGCACATCGATCCCTTCATGACGGTGATCCTGCCGGTCATGCTGGCCTTTTTTGGTGGGCCGATCTTCGGCGGCGCCAAGCCGGTTCCGGTGAACCCGCGCAATTATCGGAACTACAAGCGGGGCGACATCATCGTTTCGCTGGCGGGGGTGGCTACCAACGTGGTGATTGCCATCCTCAGCGTGCCCGTGATCATGCTGGTCGGCCTCCTTGGTGACCAGCTGCCGACGCTGATGCGGCCACTGGCCATCCTGCAGCAGATGCTTGCCATGGGGATTTTCATCAACCTCATGCTTGCGGCGTTCAATTTGATGCCGATTCCGCCGCTCGATGGGTCACATGTCTTCAAGTACCTATTGCCGCCGCAGTGGTCGCTTCAGTATCAGCGACTGGGGGGTATTGGGCTGCTGCTCCTGTTTGCCGTCCTCTCCTTCGGGCGCCCGATTGTGAACCTCTGGCTCTCCCCCGCGTACATCCTGCGCGCGGTGGCCGAACGGTTCTATTTTCCGTATCTGCTTCCCAACCCTTTCGCTGGTTGATCGACGCGTGATCGCTCCCAATTTCCGTCCCGCCGACACCGAACCGCGGTCGTTCGTCGTCGAGCTCAGCCAGTTCACCGGCCCGCTCGACCTCCTCTTGTCGCTGATTCGCGACGAGCAGGTCGACATCTACGACATCCCCATCGCGCGCATCGCCGAGCAGTTCCTGGGGCGCATCAGCTCGCTCGGGCTCGATGAAGCGGCCGATTACCTGGAGATGGCGGCACGACTCCTTCGCATCAAGGCGCAGATGCTCCTGCCGCGCGCCGATGGCGAGGAGGCCTGGGAGGATCCGCGTGCAGAACTCGTTCGCCGGCTCCTCGAATACCAGCAGATGCGTGAAGTGGTCGACCTCCTCGAGCGTCGTGGAGAGGAACGTCGGCATCAGTTCCCCCGCCGCTTCGTGCCGGTGGCCGCGGATATCACGCCAATCAATGCGCCGCTTGCGCTTGCGCTCACCGACCTGCTGGCCGCGGTGGACCGCGTGCTGCGCACGTCCAAGGAGCCGACGCTGCACGAGGTCGTGCCGCGGGCGCTCGATGTGGCGGGCGCCATGACCACGGTTCGCGCGGTCCTGGCGATGCGGCGCGCGGCGCGGTGGTCGGATCTGGTCGCGCGCGACGCGGAGCCATGGCAGATCCTGTCGGTGCTGCTGGCGTTGCTTGAAATGGCGAAGTTGGGCGAACTGCGGATCGCGCAGTCCCGTCCGTTCGCGTCCGTGGAGATCAATCGTGACGCCGTTAGCGAAGCTGCTTGAAGCCGCCCTTTTCGCTGCGCCACGACCGACTGCCCTCGAGGCGCTCGCGGCGC
>JBDKIJ010000420.1:0-3269 GCA_039797155.1 Gemmatimonadota bacterium
CCGCGATGCGCTTGGGGTTGGTGGGATCGATCCAGATATCGTGATTATCGCCGCCGCCGAAGCCGCGCGTGAATGTCTTGCCGCCATCCTTCGACACGAGCGGCGAGACGTTCGGGCCGTACACCACATTCGTGTCCTTCGGATCGGCGTACAGCTTGCTGTAGTACCACGACCGCTGCCGCAGGTTGCGGTCGCCGGTCATGAACTGCCACGTCGCGCCGGCATCATCGCTGCGATACACGCCGCCATTCGGCTCGTGTTCAATGATCGCCCACAAACGGCTCGGCTTCGCGGGGCTCACCGTGATGCCGATTGCGCCGAGCGGGCCGCTCTGGGGCAGGCCGGGGTTGCGCGTGATGTCGGTCCACGTGTCGCCACCATCGGTCGTCTTGAAGATGGCGCTGTGCGCGCCGCCTGATACCAACAGCCACGGCTTGCGCCCCGCCTGCCAGAAGCTGACGTAGATGATCTTGGGGTTGGACGGATCCATGATCATGTCCGCGACACCCGTCGAGTCATTGCGGAACAGGATCTGCTTCCACGTCTTGCCGCCGTCGGTGGTGCGATAGACGCCGCGCTCTTTGTTAGGGCCGAAGACATGCCCCAGCGCGCCGACGTAGACGATGTCCGGATTGTCCGGATGAATGCGCACCCGCGCGATGTACTGCGTTTCCTTGAGCCCCATGTATTGCCACGTCTTGCCGGCATCGGTGCTCTTCCAGACGCCGTCGCCATGCGAGACGTTGCCGCGGATCGGTGTTTCGCCGCCGCCCACCCACACGACATCGGGGTTGCTCTGCTGCACGGCAATCGACCCGATCGTGCCGCCGAAGTACTTGTCGGTCACGGGGACGGCGGTCTTGCCGCCATCGGCCGTCTTCCAGACACCACCGCCGGTGGTGCCCAGGTAGTACTCGTCGGGGCGCGCAGTGCTGCCGGCGACGGCGGTCATGCGGCCGGCCATGTTGGGGCCGAGGTTGCGCCAGCTGACGTCGAGGGCGTCGGCGCCGGGGCGGCCGGGTTGTGCCTGGAGGGCCGAGGTGGTGAGGACCGCGGCGAGTGTGAGGGCGAGGGTTCTGGTCATGTCCTAATCAACGGTCTGAATCGGATTTCTGCTGGGCGGGGAGGAATGCAACTGATTACCGCGGACGGCCACAGACGGCCACGGAAACAGCACGGAATGTGATTTCGTGTTATTCCAAGGTATTCGGGCTCCATTTCGAGATCGTTTACTGGCGCTCTGCGGCCGTCTGTGTCCGTCTGTGGCCGTCTTTGGTAATCAGTTGCGAAATACCCGTCTCTCGCACCGGAGGCTATTCGTGAACCCGCTCGCTCGCCGCACCGTGCTCGTCATGGCCACCGTAATGGCCACCGCCTGCCGCACGGTCCCCACCTACGACGTGCTGCTGCGCGGCGGCACGGTCCTCGACGGCACCGGCGCCACCGCGCGTACCGCCGATGTGGGAATTCGCGGCGACCGCATCGCCCGCATCGGCAATCTCTCCAAGGCCAAGGCCACGACGGTTGTCGATGTGACGGGGCGGATGGTCGCGCCGGGGTTCATCAACATCCACAGTCACGCCGAAGCCCCTGCGCTGCGCACCGCGGTCAACATGCTGTCGCAGGGCGTCACCACTGAACTACTCAACGCCGACGGCGGCGGGCCGGTCGACATCGCGCAGCAACTCACGCAGCTCGCCGACAGCGGCCTCGCGGTGAACGTCGCCGCGAGTGTCCCCTTCAACGCGATCTGGAGTCAGGTCATGGGGACGACGAACCACCGCGCGACCCCCGACGAGATCGCGCGCATGCGCACCCTCGTCGAGCGCGGGATCACAGCGGGTGGCTTCGGCATTTCGGCGGGTCTCGACTACAAGCCCGCGTACTTCGCGACGGTCCCCGAAGTCACCGCCGTGCTGGCCGGCGCGCGCGCGTGGAACACCTTCTTCACCAATCACGACCGCCTAACACCCGAGAGCGGCTACAGCTCGGTCGTCGGGATGGAAGAGACGCGCGCGATCGGCGAAGCCACGGGGCTCGTGCCGGTGTTCACGCACATGAAGCTGCAGGGGCGCAGTCAGGGGCAGGCGGGCGCGATGCTGCAGCGCATGCGCACCGCGCGCGACAGCGGGCGCTACATCGGCGCCGACGCCTACCCGTATCTCGCGGGGCAGACGATGCTGGCGGCGCTGATCATCCCGGGGTGGGCGCAGGAGGGGGGCATCGAGGCCATGCGCGAGCGCTTCCGCGACCCGGCGCTCCGCACGCGTATCATCGCCGACGCCGACGAGGCGATGGCCGCCCGCTTCAGTGGCCCGTCGGAGATCCTGCTCAACGACGACCACACGACGCTGGCGCAGTTCATGGAGCGCACCGGGATCCGTTCACCGGGGGAAGCGGTCGTGAAGGTGCTCGAAACGCGCATGCCGATGGCGATCCTGGGCTTCGGGGCCGAACAGGACCTGGTGCAGCTCATCGCCGATCCGGATATCGCCATCGCCTGCGACTGCGGCGCCGCCGTCGGGAACCGCTTCCACCCCCGCTACTACGGCAGCTTCCCCCGCGTCCTGGGGCGCTACGTCCGTGAGCAGCGCGCCCTGTCATGGGAAACGGCCGTCCGGAAGATGACTGGGGTCCCGGCCGCGCTCCTCGGGCTCACCGATCGCGGGTTCCTGCGGGAAGGGTTCAAAGCCGATCTGGTGGTCTTCGATAGTGCCTCGGTCATCGACCGGGCGACGTATGCCGAGCCGACCATTCCTTCGGTTGGGATCTCGCAGGTGCTGGTGAACGGGCAGTTCGCCTGGCGGGACGGGGCGGCGACCGGCGCGAAGGCCGGGGTGGCGATCCGGCGGACACCGGAGATGGGGACCCGGCGGTTGCCCTGATGATCTGGGTGATTTCCCAGAACTGAATACACAGAGGACACGGAGACCACAGAGAACACGGAGGGGCTGGGACCGGAGCATCGGTGCCGGCCCCTCTCTTCATAATGCGTTTCCTCTGTGCTCTCTGTGGCCTCCGTGTCCTCTGTGTTATCTGTTCCGCCACTCGAACCCACCAAACCCGCCCCCCCGAACGATCCCCCGGGCTAATCCGTTTGCATCCATAGGCGCACCCCAGCAAACTGAAGGCGCCAGCGGTCGCCACCCCGCGACCCAGTCACCCCTCTGCACCGACGGGCCACCCTCGCCCGTCGCGGGAGTCCATTCGTGAACGTCGTCCGCTCACTCCTCGTGGGGCTCGCCGCCGTCGCCAGTACGGCCGCCGGC
>JBDKIJ010000421.1:0-2783 GCA_039797155.1 Gemmatimonadota bacterium
ACTGTGGGAGAAAGTGAGCTACCCGTTCTACAAGGCGGATCGCATCACCACCCCCACGCAATTCCTCGGCGGAGAGAAGGATTTCAACGTGCCGATCGCTGGGAGAGAACAGATGTATCAGGCACTTCGCTCACTCGGCGTGCCGACACAGCTGGTCGTCTATCCGGGGGAGTTTCATGGCATTGCGCGCCCAAGCTTCGTGAAAGACCGCTACGAGCGCTATCTCGACTGGTATGGCACGCACTTGGGGCCCAAAACGCCGTGACCGATGCGTAGCGCACCGCCATCACGTCCCAATTACCGGATACCACGAGAGGAATTCCGTTACCCCGGATCCGACCCCGGCGCCCGCTGGACACGGATACACGATGCGAGGGTCGCCAGAGATCCGATTGGCCGTCACCAGATTCTGTGAGCCCGCAGGATTGGACCGGTCCGCGCATGTAATAGTCCCCTCAATGACCGGACTGCCTGTGATATTCAGTTGGCTGCCGCACATCACGCGGCCGATCAAACCGGCGTTGGCCTGAATATCGAGGTCACCGCCGGCGAGCAGGACGATGCCATCGGGATGCCAGGCCTCGAAGAACAGATTCCTGGCCAGCTTGATCGAGCCCGTCGCGATCACCGAGTACTGCCGATGGATATTGGTATTTCCGAATTCGGCATCAAACTCGACGTCCCCCGTGACACAGTAGGTCCTGAACTGCTGCAAATCGCGTTCGCGCTGCCTCCACGGGCTGCCCGTGATGTACTCGACGTTGGGCCCGGTACAGTACGACAACACATTGGTCGCGATATCGACGGGAATGGCATCGCTGCCCGGATTTTTTGTCCCGATGTAGCCCGCAGGAATGGGATTCCCGGTTGAAGACCATTCGACCTGAGCCGACGGCTGCCCCGTGCCGGTGAATTGGCCATTCACATGGCCGCGTCCGCAGGTCCCTTCGATGCTCATCCGACCGCTGATCTCGATATTGTTACCCATGTGGAGCGCGGGACCCGCGATGACCGTTGTGGGTCGCTGCAGGAGCGCGCGCACTTCGGCCGTCGCGCCACTTGGGAGGACAGCTCGGCAACTCAGGACGAAGCGGCCCTGGCCATCATCGACAGTCCCGCCGGCCTGTGTATCGTTCGGATCATCGAGCAGGGTGACGAAATACTGCCCCCCGCCGAAGGACCTCCCAACTGCTGGAATCTGAACGGCCGACCCCAACCCCGGGTGGCTGATCAGCAACCCATCGTCCGCGTTGCCGGCGACGCCATCCGCGCCGCGCAGGAGACCGTCCACCGACACCGTCGGGATCTGCTGCTGGAGGATCCCCATCGCGTGAGCGAACCCCGACTCTGCCAGATGCCGGGCCCGTATCGCGTCCTGTCGGCTGCGCGCTGCCTGCGCGTCGAGATCGACCGATGTCCAGAACGAGGCCATCAGCAGACCGACAACGCTGATCGTGACGAGTACTGTTACGATGGCGATGCCTTTCCGCGTCCGAGTTTCGTGAACGATCGGCCCCCGTCCGCGGCGAGAACCCGACGACGTCTGATGCATGCCCGACATCAGCGGCTCCGGAGATGGATGATGAGGGTGCGGGCCGGCACTAATCCGCCCGTGGATAACGGAGGCGCCTGCAGCGTGATCTGCACCTGGCGGGCTTGTGCGTTGACGAGTGCTGCATCGGTGATGATGGCATTACTGGCGTTTCGGAACTGCCAGGTGATGGTCCGGATGGGTGTCGCGAGCGGCACGGCGGATCCGGTACTCGTCCACCGCGCCCACAGGGTGTCACTGGCGACGTGAATCCGGACATCCTCGAGTTGGTCGGCGACATCGCCGTCCGGCGGGTTGAAATCGGCCCGGAGTCGCACGCTCCCTGCCGGCTGTCCCGCCCCTCCCACTTCGATGCCGGGAGTAGAGCTCGTTGTAATCAGGTACGGGTTGGCACCGGCAAATCGGACGAGCGTCGACAACGCTGTTTCAGCCGTCTGCAACGCGTTCTGGCGATCGAGTGCGGTTCGGTAGGTCGATATGGACCGATTCAGGCTGATCACGGTCGTCCCAACGGAGACCATTACGACGCTAAGAAGCGTCATGGCGATCAGGACCTCGACCAACGTGAAGGCGCGGCGATTCAGCCTCATGGCGGCAGTGGAAGCAACTGGTTGAAATCCAACGGGTCAGGATCACCCGATCGGGTCGGGTTGGTGCCGACCCGCAGAGCAACCGCCCGTGTGAGCGTGGTGGCATCATTGGTGACCTGCCACTGCAGTCGCAGTGAGCGTCCCGACGCTCCCGTGACATTGAGGACATGTGGCGCAACCGGATTGTTCGACGTCGTCGATCCCCCAACCGTCAGCAGAACAGCATCTTCGGCGGTCCCGAGGGCCGCGCCGGAGCGCATACGCTCGAACAGCGCATCGGCGGCCGCGGTCATCTCCGCACGTAGTGCAGCGTTCCGCTGAAACCGCGCGATGGTCAGCAAGCCTCCCGCCATCCCAACGAGCGCCACCGCCAGCATCACGAGCGCCACCAGGACCTCGACCAGCGTCATACCAGCGCGCGAGGCGGCGGGGGGTCGAGCCATATGGGTCATTCGACGACGACGAGCCCAGACGACGTGACCCGCACCGTCCGCTGGAGGTCGGCCCGGCGGAGCACGAACGTCGCGGCCCCCGTCACTGGGGGGCCCAACGTGGCGAAGCGAACCGTGCTCGCAGATCGCGCCTCATCGAAGGTGACACCGTCCGGCAAGGTGCGGGTGCCGATCTGCTCTATGCTGTAC
>JBDKIJ010000422.1:0-4830 GCA_039797155.1 Gemmatimonadota bacterium
GCGGGATGGCCAACCCGATCTTCGAGGCGTACGTGACCCGTACGCGGAACCGGGCCGGCATCGAAGAGGTGCATGATCGGGACGCGGTGCGTCGGACGCCGCGCGCGCTGCGGGAGAACAAAGCGGTGGCCTTTCTCGCCGATCATGATGCCTTGGGGCTGGCCAGCACGTTCGTCCCCTTCTTCGGCCGCCCCGCCAAGACCCCGCGCGGACCGGCGGTGTTCGCCCTGCGCTTCGAGGCGCCCGTCCTGTTCGTGGTGGTCGTGCGGCGCCCCACTGGTCGGTACGCCATCCTGATCGAACCGATTACCGTGACGCCCACCGGAGATCGTGAGCAGGACGTCGACACCATCGTGGCGACCTTCACGGCCAGACTCGAGCAGCGCGTCCGCGAATTTCCCGAGCAGTATTTTTGGCAGCATCGTCGGTGGCGCCGGCAGCCGCCCGACACCCCCGCCCATCTGCGCGAACCATGATGGCACGCGCGCGTGGGGGATCCTTGGCCAGCCGCTGGCGTCGGTGGCGACGGCGACTGTTCATCGGCGTGGCCATCATGGCCCTGCTACCGGTCCCGATCATCCTGCTGTACGCCGTGATCCACCCGCCGGTGACGCCCGTCATGGTGGGGCGCGTCTATCACCACCTGGTGAACGGCGAGCGCCCGATCTGGCCCGCACACACCACGGTACCGCGGGACGCGATCTCCCCATATCTGCGGCGTGCCGTGTTGGCCTCGGAAGACGACCGCTTCTACCTGCATCACGGCATCGACATCGTCGAGCTGCGCAAGGCGGTGGAGAAGCGGCAGCGGGGCGGCAAGCTGCGCGGCGCCTCGACCCTCACGCAGCAGGTCGCGAAGAACCTGTTCCTGTGGAATGGGCGCTCGTTCGTGCGGAAGGGACTCGAGGCGTATCTCACGCTGTGGCTCGAGCTGCTGCTCTCGAAGGAGCGGATCCTCGACCTGTATCTCAATCTCGCCGAATGGGGCCCGCATCACTTCGGGGCCGAGGCGGCAGCGCGTCATCACTTCAGGAAGAGCGCGGCCAAGCTGACCCGCGATGAAGCGGCGCGACTCGCCGCCATCCTGCCGGCCCCTCGCCGCTGGTCGGCCAAGGGACGCGTCGCGTCACGTCGCGCCACCGCGATTCTCGACCGCATGCAATACGCTGCACCGCGAAACGAGCCGTAGCGCACACCAGCACTTGGACGCGTCATTTCGTCGCATTACCATCCGCTGAGTGGTGCGACCCTCACTTTCGCTCTCCATCATGCGCGTTCTTGCTTTCTCCGCGGCGGCCCTCCTCGCGGTGACCCTCGTCAATCCGATCCTCGGCGCCCAAGACAACGGCGGGACCAAGCGCACACCATCCGCGTCATCGACGTCGGACGCAAAGTCCGGGAGCTCGACCAAGGCCAAGACGTCATCCCGTGCATCGGCGGCGGCGAAGGCGACTTCGAAGAAGAAGGCCGCCGCGAAGGCGACGACGAAAAAGAAGACCACGAGCAAAAAGGCGAAGGCCAAGAAGGCGGCAACCAGCAGCGCGCGCGATACCGCACGCGACACGACGGCGCGTCGAGCCGGCGGGCTGCTGGGCCCGCAGTCGGGAGGGCGCCATCTGGCGTTTCGCGGACAGGGGAGTGACCTCGACTCGCTGTGGCCGCCCAAGATGCCGGCCCCGCTTCCGGGGTCGATCCTGCCGGCGAAGCGCGTCATCGCCTACTACGGCAATCCGCTCAGCAAGCGCATGGGGATCCTCGGCGAGTTCGAGACCAGCGACATGCTGGCGCGCCTCGACCGCGAAGTCGCCGCGTGGAACAAGCTCGACCCGCAGCATCCCGCACAACCGGCGCTGCATCTCATCGCGGTGGTCGCTCAAGGCGATGCCGGGCGCGATGGCAAGTACCGGCTGCGCATGGACAGCACGCTCATCGAGAAAGTGTATGGCTGGGCGAAAAGCCGAAACGCCATCATGTTCGTGGATGTGCAGGTGGGGCTGAGCACACTGCAGCAGGAACTACCGTGGCTGGAACGATTCCTCAAGCGCCCCGAAGTCCACCTCGGCATCGATCCGGAATTCTCGATGAAGGACGGGACGCGCCCTGGCAAGAAGATCGGCACGTACGATGCGGCCGACATCAACTACGCGTCGCGCTTCCTCGCGGATCTCGTGGACAAGCACAAGCTGCCGCCGAAGATCCTGGTGGTGCACCGCTTCACGAGGAAGGGCGTCACCAACGCCTCGAGCATCAAGCTCGATCCGCGCGTGCAGATCGTCATGCACATGGACGGCTTCGGCGCCCCGTGGCTCAAGTACGATTCCTTCTACTCGTACATCAAGAAGGAGCCGGTGCAGTTCGCCGGCTGGAAGCAGTTCACCAAGGCCAAGAACGACAGCCCGCCCACGCCACGCGAAGCGATCTTGCGCCTCTGGCCGGTGCCGATGTACATCCAGATCCAATAACCCTTCTGGAGACACCGCATGCCGCCATCACACTCGTCGTCGATATCACGCCGTCAGGCCGTTTCGGCGCTGAGCGCCGCGGCGGCGACGGGGTGGCTCGCCACACCGGCTGATCTCCCGGCGGCGACGCCGCCGAGTCATGGCGGACGACTGCGGCAATCGGTAGCGCGTTGGTGTTTTGCGAAGACGCCCATCGCGGAATTGTGCGCCGCGGCCAAGGCGATGGGACTGGTCGGGATCGACCTGCTGGGCCCTGATGAATGGGAGGTCCCGAAGCAGTACGGCCTCACCTGCACCATGGGCAACAGCTGGGGCACCATTCCCGTCGGCTTTAACCGCCTCGAGCATCACGACAAGCTCGTTGCCGACGGCGAAGCCTACATTCCGCGCGCGGCGGCGGCGGGAGTCCGGAAGATTGTCGTGTTCAGTGGCAATCGCGCGAGCCTTGGCGATGCCGAGGGGATCGCCAACTGCATTACGGGGCTCAAGCGTCTAATGCCGACCGCCGAGCGCCACGGTGTTGTGTTGTGCATGGAGATGCTGAACAGTCGGGTCGACCACAAGGACTATCACGCGGATCGGACCGCATGGGCCGTCGAGGTCGCCAAAGGCGTGAACAGTCCGTCGTTCCGGTTGCTCTACGACATCTACCACATGCAGGTGATGGAGGGGCACGTGATCGCCACGATCACCGCCAACCTGCCGTGGATCGCGCACTTTCACACGGCGGGCGTACCAGGGCGCCGCGAGATCGACGCCATGCAGGAGCTCAATTATCCGGCGATCGCCAGCGTGATTGCGAACAGCGGTTTCGATGGGGTGCTGGCACACGAATTCATCCCCGCGCGCGACGGCATGACGTCCCTGCGCGAGGCGGTGGCGACCTGTAGCGTCTGAGTCGTACCTGCTTGCTGGCGGGATGGGACGAGAAGGCGCAATTTCCCGCGGACCTTTCCCCTCCCGATGATGCCCATTCGTTCCGTTCGTTGGCATGTTTTGCTGCTCCCGCTGCTCGTTCTTGCATCAGCGTGCGGCGGCGGCGGCACCGACACCACGCCCAACACCCCGACCACCCCGACGACGCCGACACCACCCGCGCCCGCCGCGGTGGCGACGGTTGACGTCACGCCGGCATCCCCGTCGCTCACGGTCGGTGCCACCCAGCAGCTCACGGCGACGCCGAAAGACGGGAATGGGAACACGTTGAGCGGACGGACCACGAGTTGGTCCATCGCGAGCGCCGCAATCGCGACCGTGTCGACCACCGGGCTGGTCACGGCCGTCGCACCGGGAACGACCACGGCGACCGCGACGATCGATGGGAAGTCGGGCACCGCGACGATCACCGTCACCCCCGTGCCAGTTGCCACAGTGGCGGTTGCTCCTTCATCCGCCTCGATCTATGTGGGCAGTACGACCACCCTCTCGGCGTCGGCCCGCGATGCGAGTGGCGCCACGTTGACGGGACGGGCCGTGACGTGGAGCAGCAGTGCCACCTCGATCGCGACCGTGAGCACAACCGGGGTGGTCACGGGCGTCGCGGCGGGGACGGCGACGATCACCGCGACGGTCGAAGGCAAGACCGCGACGGCGACGATCACCGTTGCGCTGGTTCCCGTCGCGTCGGTGACGGTCTCACCGACATCGCCCGGCGTATTTATCGGTGCCACCCTGCAGATGACCGCCAGCGCACGCGACAGCGCAGGCAACGCACTCACCGGTCGTGCCGTGGCGTGGCAGTCGAGTGCCGCAACCATTGCCTCGATTTCGGCGGCCGGTGTGGTCACCGGTGTGGCTGCCGGATCGGCCACGATAACCGCGACAGTCGAGGGCAAGACCGCATCGACGACCGTCACGGTGACGCAGGCGCCGGTTGCTACGATCACGCTGTCGCCAAGCGCCGTCTCGGTGTGGGTGGATAGCACGTCGCAGCTGACCGCGACGCTCAAGGATGCAAATGGCACGACGCTCACCAACCGCACGGTCACGTGGAGCAGCAGCAACACCACGGTGGCACAGGTCAACAGCGACGGGAAAGTCGGTGGCATCACACCAGGGACCGCGACGATCACCGCGACCGCCGAGGGGAAGTCGGCCACGGTGGCCGTGACGGTGTCCACCGTGTTGTCGTTCCGGATGTACTACAGCACGTCGCTCAATGGCCCGTGGGAATACAAGACCGTGATCGTCCGTGGAGGCGATGCCCTGGAGTTGGTCGATCCCTCGCCGGTGCTGATGCCCGACGGCAAGATCCTGATCTACTACCTGATGAACAACGTGCGCGGGACTGACCCGGCGACGGGCCAGCCGTACAATACGTGGAAGATGGGCGTCGCCGAGTCGACGGACGACGGCGAATCGTTCACGG
>JBDKIJ010000423.1:0-3782 GCA_039797155.1 Gemmatimonadota bacterium
GCGTTCTTTCGAGCCCGCGCACGACGTCCCTATGGTGCGGTTCGCATGGAACACCGCCCATGACGGTGGCCCGCGTCACGGCGGGTTCCGTGCAGGCAGTCCGCCTTGAACAGCCATCGACCCCAGCGGCCGGTGGTCGCGTGCGGTTTGATGTACAGATCGCGCCCGATTCCATCAGCGTCGGGGATCCGTTTCGCCTCGTAATCCGCTTGCGGGTACCAGCCGGTTCGCGGATTCGCTGGCCTCGACTCACCGATTCCACGGCAGATGTCGTGATGCAGGGAGAGCCGGCCACAACGGATCAAGGGACGCGCATTGGATGGCAGGAGTGGCGCACCGAATACGCACTGCATGCGTGGAATGTAGGACGCATTCCGGTGCGGTTGCCGCCGATCACCGTGCATCTTGATGAAGCGGGCGATTCACTGCTGGTGCCGATTGATGCCGTGGTCCCGGTGCGCTCGGTACTCCCAGGCGATACGTCGCTGCATGTGCCGAAGCCGGCGCGAGACCTCTTTCCGCGCGTGACGCCATGGTGGACGCAATGGTGGCTCGCGGTGCTGCTGGTGGCGGGACTTGGTGCTCTGCTGCTGTGGCGATCGCGACGCGCCCGCCAACGGCAGACGGCGCCCGCTCCATCGGAGCCTCATGCGGAGGCGCGCCGCGCTTTTGCCCGGTTGGAAGCCCTGGCACTGGCAGAGGCTGGGGAACCGGGGCGTGCAGCCGTGTTGGCGCTGGCGATTCTACGGGCCTATCTCGAAGCGCGGATCGGTGTAGATCGATCTTCCACCAGTGCCGAACTGCTGGTAGCCGTCGGGGGCGATGCGCGGGTGCCGCGCGATCGGTTGGTGTCGCTGATGGCAGAAGTGGATGCCATCAAGTTTGCTTCACGACGGATCGATGCGGGGCGCGCGCTGGAGCTCATGGCAGACGCCCGCGCACTGGCTGACGAGATCGAGCGTGCGGAACAGGTGCGGTTGGCGGCAGAAGCGGCAGCCAAAGAGGCGGCGCGTCAGGCTGCGGCTGCCGAATTCCGGGCGCACGAAGAGGCAGCCCGTCGGGCATCGCGGCGCGAGGGGCGGAAGTCGGCGGATCGTTCGGCGGATAGTTCGACAGATCGATTGGTGTGGCTGGCACCGGTCGCGCTTCCGTGGGGCGCGCCTCGCATGGACTGGCTCCCGATGGTCGACTTTGCGCGTCCCTGGCTGCTCCTTGGCCTTGTCGGGTTGCCGATGTGGTGGTGGTGGCAGCGACGGAGCCAAGCCAGCGGCACCATCCGTTTTTCGCGGGTTGATCTGGTGGCGGCCGGACCGCAGCGGCGTTCTCGCTGGGTACGTGCGCTGCCCGTCGTGCGACTGCTGACGTTGGCCGCGCTGCTGATCGCCATGGCCGGCCCGCGCGGTGGTGGCCGTGCGGTGCGCACACCGGGCGCCGGCATTGATATCGTGGTAACCCTCGATATCTCGAGTTCGATGCTGGCGGAAGATTTTCAGCCGCAGAATCGTCTCGAGGTAGCGAAGGACAAGATCAAGCGCTTTGTGATGGGTCGCACCAGTGACCGCGTTGGCCTGGTCGCTTTTTCCGGTGAAGCCCTGACGCAGGTGCCGCTCACCACCGACTATCCCGTCATTCTTGCGGCGGTGGACAATCTGCAGGTCGGTCAGTTGGAGGATGGCACGGCGATTGGTACGGCCATTGCGACCGCCGCCAATCGGTTACGAAGGGCAGCGGGGCGTTCGCGCGTGATGGTTCTCCTCACCGATGGCGAGAGTAACCGCGGCACGATTGATCCCCGCACTGCCGCCCAGGCAGCGGCGGCCTTTGGCGTACGCATCTACACGATTGGTGTCGGGAGCGAAGGGTTGGCACCCGTTCCCGTCGGCCGCGGCCTGTTTGGTCTGCGCTACGAAAATCGCCCGGTGAAGATCGACGAAGCATTGCTCACGGAAATTGCGACCACCTCGGGCGGGCGGTATTTCCGTGCGCGTGATGCGGCCGCGTTGCAGGCCATCTACGAGCAGATCGATCGATTGGAGCGGACGGTGGCAGACACCCGCGGCTATGTGCGCTACGCGGAGTGGTTTCGATGGCCGGCAGGGCTGGCCATGCTGCTCCTGCTGCTGGAACTCGGGATCCGGATGCGACGCGAGGTGCTACCATGATCCCGCTCGGCGCGTTCCCTCCACTGGTGTTCGACACGCCCTGGTTGCTACTTGGCGCCGTGATCATGCCGCTGATGGTGTGGGCGATGCGTCGTCGTGCCATGGTACAGCGCGCGGAGCGATTGCGCCGGTTGGCGGACCCCGCGTTGCTTGCCGGTCTGACAGATCACGACCCATCGCGGGAACGTGCACGGACCGTGCGATTGGTCGTTGCTTCGCTGTTGCTCGGTCTGGCGGTCGCCGGCCCCCGCTGGGGCCTTGCCTCCGGGGTAACGCGTGTGGAAGGCATCGACATGGTAATCGCCATGGATGCCTCGCTGTCCATGTTGGCGACGGATGAACGCCCGAATCGCCTCGAGCGCATGAAGCGGGAAGTACGTCGACTGCGAGCGATGGCCCCATCGGATCGCGTGGCGTTGATCGCGTTCGCCGGGCGCAGCTACATCCTCGCCCCGCTGACGACCGATGATGGTGCCCTCGCGTTGTATCTCGATCATCTCGATCCTTCGGTTGTTGGGCAGGCGGGCAGCTCCTTGTCGCGTGCGATCCGGCAGGGGACCGAGCTGTTGGCGGCGAGTGATGGAGCCGCCGATCGCGCACTAGTCGTCATGAGTGACGGTGAGTCGTTTGAGGACGTGGGACCATTGCAGGAGGCTGCCGAAGCCGCTCGCGACGCCGGTATCAGCCTCGTCATGGTTGGCTTTGGCTCGACCCGAGGCAGCACGATCCCCGTGCGTGATGGAGCGCAGGCGACCGAAAAGCGTGACGAGTCCGGGGATGTGGTGGTGACTCGGCATGACCCGGCGCTCATGCAGCAGGCGGCCACGTGGGCTGGTGGCACGTTCGTGCCGGCCAATGCAGTCGATAAGGCGAGTCGCATCCGGCAGGCCTTGCGTTCCCTTAAGACCGCCCGACGCACACTGGACGCACGCCAGGATTACGTGCCTCGCCAATTGTGGCTGCTACTGCCGGCGTTCCTGCTGATCGCCATCGACACCGGGCCGTGGCGGCGTCGCCCTCGCGTGCCCCTCGCGCGAGCGGTCGGCGTCGCTGCGGTCACGGTCAGCTCCATGGCCTCCTGTCGGCAACCACCGGATCCCGCTGTAATCTTCGCAGAAGGGCGAATCAACGAGGCGATTCGCGCGTATCGGTCGCAATTGGCGCATGGTGACAGTACGCCGCGCACCATGTACAACTTGGGGACGGCGCTCGCTGGGGCGGATTCATTGCGCGAAGCGGCCGTCCTGCTCGAGTCGGCCCGTCGCCTTGCCGACGGGGACGTGCGCTTTCGAGCCCGATTCAATGCCGGCCTGGCGGCGCTGAAGATGGCACGCGCAACTGGGAAGCCGGCAGCGACGCCGACCGAGTCGGAGGCATCTGCGCAGCTGGACGCTGCACGGCGCGCGTATCGCGCCATGTTGCTGGAGCGGCCAGGTTATCGCGATGCGCAGTGGAATTATGAGCTTGCGCTGCGAACCACACCTCCCTCGTCGGGCGGCGGCGGGAGCGGCGGGCAGGGAGGGGGCACCCCTCCGCAGCCTTCGACGAGCGATCCCGACACGAAGGGAGGGGGACTCGATCGGCGACAGGCCGAAGCTCTGCTGGATAATGCGGCGCGTG
>JBDKIJ010000424.1:0-4264 GCA_039797155.1 Gemmatimonadota bacterium
GCGTAGGTGAAGAGGCGCGCAATGGACGCTTCCACCTCTCGGGCGGCCTCGTCCGTATGGCCCGTCAGCGAGGCGATGCGGGCCGTGAACTCGTCGGCGCGCACCGAGAGATTTTCGGCGAGATAGTAGAGGATCTGGGCCCGCTGATGTCCCGACAGCTTGCTCCATGACGAGGCGGCACGGGCCGCCTCCACGGCGTTCCGGATGTCCTTGCGATTGCCGTCGCCCACTTCGCCAATGCGTCGACCGTCGACGCTCATTACGGTGCGCGAATACCCGGAATCCGGACGCGCCTGCTTCCCACCGATGTACAGCTTCGGCGTCCGATCGATGGATGGCATGGCGCCTTCGGGCTCATCCGCCGCCACCATCGACGTCGCCGCAGCCGGGAGGAGAGGCGTCACGCCACCACCGTGCGGCACCGTGGGCTTGAGGTACTCCCACAACCCTTCCCGTCCCCCTTCACGACCGAACCCTGATTCGCGATAACCGCCGAATCCGGCCGACGCATCAAAGAGATTCGTGCTGTTGATCCACACCACGCCACACTGCAGCTTCGGCGCGACATCCAGCGCGAGATTGATGTTCTCGCTCCAGACGCTCGCAGCCAATCCATATGGCGTGTTGTTCGCCAGCGTCACCGCTTCTTCGGGAGTCCGGAAGGTCATGCTGACCAGGACGGGGCCGAAGATTTCCACCTGGGCAATCGTGGACGACGGTGCCACATCGGTGAACAGCGTTGGCGGATAGAACGCGCCTTCCGTCGATACCGCCCACGACGGCTGCCAGCAGGTGGCGCCTTCCTCCACACCGGTCTTGCACAGCGCGCGGATCCGCTCGAGCTGCACGGGAGCCACGATTGCCCCCATATCCATGCCCTTGTCGAGCGGCGTTCCAACACGCAGCCGCTCCATGCGCTCACGCAACTTCGCAATGAGGCGATCCGCCACGCCCTCCTGTACGAGCAGACGCGAACCGGCGCAGCACACCTGCCCCTGATTGAACCAGATCGCATCGACTACCCCTTCCACGACACTATCCAGATCCGCGTCTTCGAAGACGATGAACGGGCTCTTGCCACCCAACTCCAGCGAAAGGCCCTTGCCACTCCCCGCCGTTGCCACCCGAATGGCGCGCCCGACTTCCGTGCTGCCCGTGAACGCGATCTTGTCCACGCCCGGGTGATCGACCAGCGCGGCACCGGTGCGCCCATCACCCGTCACGAGATTCAACACGCCCGCCGGCAATCCGATCTCCTGCACCAGTTGCGCGAAGCGGATCGCGGTCAACGGCGTGAACTCGGCCGGCTTGAGCACTACCGTGTTTCCTGCGGCCAACGCCGGCGCCACCTTCCACGCGAGCATCAGCAGGGGGAAGTTCCACGGGATCACCTGGCCCACCACCCCATATGCGTGATGGCCGGGGAACTCGGCGCCGAGCAGCTGCGCCCACCCCGCATGGTGGTAGAAGTGTCGTGCGACTAGCGGGATGTCGATGTCGCGTGTCTCGCGAATCGGCTTGCCGTTGTCGAGCGATTCGAGCACCGCGAACTCGCGGGCATGCTTCTGAATGCCACGCGCCAGGGCGTAGAGCCACCGTGCCCGCGCGTGATCATCCAACGCCTGCCACGCTGGAAGCGCCGCGCGGGCTGCCGAGACCGCGGCCTCGACATCATCGGTACTCCCCTGCGCGACCTGCGCGAGCATCGCACCGCTCGCCGGATCGTATACGGAAAACTGTTCGGCCGCGTCGATCCAACGGCCGTCGATGAAGTGCCCAAAGCGGTGATCGTGCGCCGCAAGCCATGCCCGGACGGGCGTGTCCGTCTCGGGCGCCGGACCGTACGCCATCGTGTCGAAGAGCGCGCGAACGGTGCTGTTCGCCGGAGGATTCGTGGTCGCCATGCGCCGCCTCACACCATCGGTTGACGCCACGTCGCCGCATAGCGACCCGTGACGAAGTGGTCGAGCTGCCGTTCGACATCGGTGAGCAGCCCGCTCGCGCCAAAGCGGAACAGGTGCGGACGGAGCCAACGATCGCCCAGCTCTTCCTTCATCAAGATCAGCCAGTCGAGCGCCTGCTTCGCGGTGCGGATGCCGCCGGCCGGCTTGAAGCCCACCTCGTGCCCCGTGCGCTCGCCGAAGTCGCGGATCATGCGCGCCATCACCAGACCAACCGGTAGCGTGGCATTCGACGTCTCCTTGCCGGTACTGGTCTTGATGAAATCCGATCCGGCCATCATCGCCACCAGACTCGCGCGCGCCACATTGGTCAGCGTAGCGAGCTCGCCAACGCCGAGGATGGTCTTGAGGTGCGCGTCGCCACAGGCTTCGCGAAACGCGCGCACTTCGTCGTAGAGCGCCTGCCAATTCCCGGTCAGGACATGCGCCCGCGTAATCACCACATCGATTTCCTCGGCGCCGGCCTCGACCGATGCGCGGATCTCGGCGAGCCGCTGTTCGAAGGGTGAGAGACCAGCCGGGAAGCCGGTGGAGACGGCCGCGACCGGAATGCCGGATCCGGCCAGAGCCTGCACAGCGGTCGGGACGTAACGGTGGTAGACGCAGACCGCCCCGACCGTCAGCTCGAGATCACCGATACCGAGCGCCTCGACCAGATCCTGCCGCATGGGATGCCGCGCCTTGGCGCACAGGCGCCGCACATTGCCGTCGGTATCATCGCCCGACAGCGTCGTGAGGTCCATGCATGCGATGGCGCGCAGCAGCCAGGCGGCCTGCCATTCCTTCTTGACCGTTCGCCGCCCGGGTAGCGTGCCGACCCGCCGTTCTACAGCGCTCCGGTTGATCCGCGTGCCGCGGACCAGCGCGAGATCGAGCGCGGTCCCGGGATTGCGCGCAGGAGGCAGGTCAGGTTGGAGTCCGGAGGGCCAGCGCGGGGCGCTGCCGGAGCCGCCGTCGCCGGCGCGTGCCGGGCGCGGGGCGTGCAGGGGGGTCACGGTCATACTAGTGGAAGCTAGTGACCGCCCCCGAGTCGCGCTGTCTATCCATGAAATGGAACGGTGGATCAGCTGCGACTCAACTCCAGCGGTGGCGAGCCGATACCCTAAGGCGGAGAGGAGTTCCTACCCCGTTCGCCCATGCCGATGAAGTCCGCCCTGCCCCGCTCTGTCCGTTCCACCGCCATGTCGCTGCTTATCGTGGCGGCTGCCGCATGCAAGTCGACGACGGATACCCCCGTACCGGCGCGATTGACGATCGTCCAGGGTGCGCTTCAACAGGCGGCCGTCGGCTCGGCCTTGCCCACACCCATCGTGTTGCGCGTGACGGGGACCGATGGCGCCCCCGTGCCGCAGATTCCGGTGAGCCTGACCGTGACGGCGGGCGGCGGCACGGTCGACCCCGCGAGCGCGATCAGCGATGCGAACGGCGAGGTCAAGGCGAAATGGACACTGGGGCCGCTCACCGTGGCGCAAGCGCTCTCTGCCAGTGTCCCCGGGTTGGAGCCAATCTCGGTGCCGGCGGTTGGGATCCTGCCGAGTGACATCATCATTGCGCAGGGGAACAACCAGTCAGCCAAGGCGAGCGCTGCGCTACCGGTTCAGCTGATTCTGCGCGTGACCGGCGGCAACAATGTGCCGATGCCCAACCAGACGGTCGCCTTCACCATCGCGAGTGGCGGCGGCAGCATTTCCCCCGCCTCTGCCGTGACGAACGCGCTCGGCGAAGTGACGGTGCGATGGACGCTTGGCCCGGTGGTCGGCGCGCAGACCGCGACCGCCACCGCAGGCACGGTGGGGCCGGTCACGATCAACGCGACCGCGAACTGACGCGCCAACGCGACGGCGAGGGCGGTCGGGCTTCCTGCGAGGAATGCCCGGCCGCCCTTTGCCGTATCGTCCCGATGCATTAGTCGTTCGCCATGGGATTGCAGAGCGAGGACGCCCGTCTGTTTGCGGGCAAGACGGTGGTCGTGACCGGTGCAAGCGATGGGATCGGTCGCGCCGCATCGCGCGCGTATCTGATGGGTGGCGCCACGGTGGTCATGGTAGGCCGAAACGAGGCGAAAACCGTCGCGGCCGCGAATCGGCTGATGAGCGAGACCGGGGAGCGGCGCGTGCAATGGGAGATCGCGGATCTGTCCGTGCTCGACGAGGTGCAGGAGCTGGCACACCGGTTGTTGGCTCGCCATCCCCGCATCGACGTGCTGGCCAACAACGCCGGAGCCATGTTCCTCGATCGGATGCACACGCGGGACGGGATTGAGCGCACCGTCGCCCTCAACCATCTGGGATATTTCGCCCTCA
>JBDKIJ010000425.1:0-7749 GCA_039797155.1 Gemmatimonadota bacterium
TGCAACGTACCGGCCGCCGGCAATTTGCTGTTGTCGGTGCGCAGCGGCACCGACAGCACCGAACGCTTCGAGATGACGATGCCTCCCGAGGGGGTACTGCGGCAGACGCTCATGCTCGGCGATCCCTCATCAGTCGTGCGTCTCCGCGGACGCATCCGCCGACTCGGTGACGGACGCGTTCTCCCTGGGGCCATCGTGACAATCCCCGGGATGGCCTCGACGCGCGCAAACGACCAGGGGGAGTGGTTCCTCCCACCTGTTCCGGCAGGAACCCGCACCATCGAGTATCGCGCCGTCGGCTATTACCCGGGACGCGAGGTCGTGCAGATCGATGATCAAGTGGGGCCGCAGGATATCACGATGGCCACCATGCAGAGCGTTCTGGATACCGTGAAAGTGATCGCCCGTTATGATCGTTTTCGCACCATGACCGAATTCAGTGAGCGTCGGCGCGCGTTCCCCGGACGTTTCCTGACGGCGGAGGACATTCGTCAGCGCGTGCCACTGCTTACATCGGATCTCTTTCGTGCCTATCCGGGATTGTTCGTCGATACCGGGCTCTATGGTCAACCGGTCCTGACCATGCGGGGCGTCTTCGAAGCACGGTGCACCCCGGCCATCTACATCAATGGTTTCGAGATGTTGGGGTTTGACGCCGTCGACCTCGATGCGATGGTCAAGCCGGACGACATCCTCGGTGTAGAGATCTACAGCGAATCGTCGGTCCCCATCCAGTTCAAGGGCGGTATGCGCGGCTGCGGCAGTCTGATATTCTGGACGCGTTGACAGTCCGTCTTGGACGGAGACGCTGGACGAGCGTGCGTTCCTGAGGCCAACATAGAGGTATGACTCTTTCGCGTCGAGATCTCCTGCGCCAGACCCTTGGCGTGACGCCACTGCTCCTGGCGAGTGGCTGCGCCGGTTGGCTGCGGCCTCGGCGTGACTACCAGGAGCAACGGGCCGACATCGTCATCATTGGCGGTGGTCTCGGTGGATGTGCGGCCGCACTCGCCGCCTGCCGTCGCGGCCAACGCGTGATCATGACCGAGGAGACCGACTGGATCGGTGGTCAGCTCACACAGCAGGGCGTCCCGCCCGATGAGAATGCGTGGATCGAAACCATCGGGGGGACGGCCAGCTACGCGGCGCTACGACGGGGACTCCGTGATTTCTATCGTCAGCATCCGCGTCTCCTTGGCCGTGCACGAAACAACCCGCGCCTCAATCCCGGCAACTGCTGGGTCTCGCGCATCGGCTGTGAACCGCGCGCCGGCGTCGCCGTGCTTGAAGCCATGTTGGCTCCCCATGTGGCGTCGGGGCAGCTGAGCATCCTGCGCGAGCATCGCCCGGTACGCGCAGATGTCGACGGAGCCCGCATCCGGTCCATCGAAGTGGAAAGCATCGGCGGCCGTCATGTTGTCCTGCACGCCGACTACTTCCTCGATGCCACGGAACTGGGCGATCTCCTCCCCATGACGGGCACCGAATACGTGAGTGGGGCAGAATCGCAACGCGACACCGGAGAGCCGCATGCACCGATGACCGCGGATCCGGGAAATATTCAGAGCTTCACCATCTGTTTCGCCATCGAGCATCTTCCGGGCGAGCACCACACGATCGATCGTCCGGCCGACTATGCGACATGGCGCGCCATGCGCCTGACGGTGGATGGCGCGCAGGCCCCACCACTGATCACATTCGAAGACGCCGACTCGACACGGATCGGATTCGATCCCGTCGCGCGCAAAGGGTACTGGACCTATCGTCGCGTGATCGACCGCGATCTCTTCGAACCCGGGACCTTTCGGAGCGACATTACCATCGTGAACTGGATCCAGAATGATTATTCACTGGGTTCCCTGATCGATGTATCGCGTGAGGAGGCAGCGACGCATATCGCGCGTGCGCACGCACAGAACCGCGCGCTCCTCTACTGGCTGCAAACCGAGGCCCCGCGACCGGACGGCGGTACGGGATGGCCCGGACTCCGATTGCGGCCAGATGTGATGGGCACCGCGGACGGGTGGGCCAAGTATCCGTACATCCGGGAAAGCCGACGTATTCGTGCTGAGGTCACGATCCGCGAGCAGGATGTCCTGCAGTCGTTGCGACAGGACGCCACCGGACTGCCCCCAGAGCAACTCACCGCGACCGTGTTCGAAGACAGCGTCGGAATCGGCCACTACAGCATGGACCTGCATCTGACCACCCGGGGAAATCGCGGACAGTACGGCACGACGCTCCCCTTTCAGATTCCGCTGGGGGCGCTCATTCCGCAGCGGGTCGAGAATCTGATTCCGGCGTGCAAGAATATCGGCACCACGCATCTCACCAACGGCTGCTACCGTCTCCACCCCATCGAGTGGAACATCGGCGAAAGCGCCGGCGCCTTGGCATCTCGGTGCGTGGCTCGAAAACTTCCACCACGCGCGATTCGGAATCGCGTTGCGGAACGAAACGATTTTCAGCGCGAGCTCACACGGGATGGGATTCCCCTGCAATGGCCGCATCCCCTGCCACCTCGGTGACGCACACCTGACGCACTGAGCGCTAATCAGCGCCCGACCAGCGCCCGCAGCAGTTCAGGCATGGCGTGATAGTGGTCCACATGATCAGGCGCCGTGTTCCCGGCAAAGCCGAGCACACGGAAGTTTCCGGCGTGCACCTCACTCAGCTGCTGCATGCCACGCGGCCCCCACCGTAACACGGGAAGTCGCGGTACCTCGAGTCGCCATACCAACCAGTCGGCGGTCTCCGTGGTACTGGCAAAGGTTCCGGGGAAAATCTCCGAATGGGTCATCAGCAGTCGCTTTCCCCCATCGACCGCGGCGCGTGCATAGCGCGCGATGGCCAAAAGGTTGGTGGAGTCGAGCACGCCTCCGTTGGCGAGGACCTTCCCCTCCGGCACATACGAGGTGTGGAACCCATCCATCAGCAGCACGGCATCAACGCGCTCCTGATGCCTCGGCTCGCGAAGGATGGCACGAATGGCACCGTGTCCAGCGGAGAAGCCCGTCAGAATGACCCGACCGGTCTTGACCGGACGCTCGGTGGCAGTGCGCACATCCTCCATCAGACGCGCAAGCAATGAATCGAAAACGGCGGGCTCGCGAAAACTGCGGTCGTATACGCCGGAGCCGGCGCCAAGATTGATGGTGGCGACCAGCGTGGGCGTCTTCAGGCGGGATGCCGCCTGTTGCGCAATCCACGAAGCGCCGTGGAAGTGAATGAGCAGATCAACCGACCGGCGGCTACGCACGCCCGCAGGAATGAACAACTCGACCGGTTGGCCGGCCACGCTGACGGTCGTCCGAAGCATGCCAGGAAACGCCCGCATCGTGAGGCGCTCGTGCCGACGCGTGGACTCCATCATCGGCGACGCCTGCTGGGGCGTTGGGGGCGGCGCAATCTGACTGCCAGCCGAACTCCACGCCAAAGCTACGGCACTGCACACCATGAGTGGACGAGAAAGAATCGCGCGGCGTGGCATGACTTCGATGGTACGATCGAACACGCCGTGACGCCATCCCGTCCTGACAGGTGACGGCCGGACGAGACCGGCTTTAGTAGTTGAACTGGGCCTGAATGCGGAAGAGTTGACCCGCCTGCTGATTCCGGGGACGGGTCTTGTCTTCGAAGCGTCGATCTCCTCGGTACCACTCCGCAACGAGCTCGAACGCGGGATTGGGCTGCCATTCGACACCGACCTCGATGTCATTCACGGTGTAGCTCCGCGCATCCCGCTCATGCTTCTTTCCCCCGTCGTATACCTGCCAGCGCGTAAATGGGAGGAAGACCTGGCCACGGTGCTTCAGCATGTACGTGGCCGTCACGAAGCCGCCATGCAGTCGCTGCGTTTCGATGCTATCCCGCTGCGGATTGTATTCTGGGCCACGTCCCACGTTGTACTCGGCCAGTAGGCCGAACGGCTTTGGGGCCAGCGCAAGCGTAGTCAGCACCCGCTGGTCCGCATAGTTCCAGTCGGCGCGCCCCTTCACGCCTGTCGACCGCTGATCGGATGTGACCACATACCGTCCACTATATGCGGCGACCGAAGGCTCGATGATCTGGGAGCGCACGGCAAACGGGTAGGTCACATGAGCGACGACATGCTGGTTGTTGTTCACCTCGGGCCGATTAGCGGTTTGCCCGTTGAAGGCCCCGATGGCCAATACACCGTAGTCACCGCTTCCCTTGAAGCCATCGTTAACGAGGCTAGCAAACCGGTCGCGGATTTTCTTGGGTGCCCACATGAAGAACACGCCAAGATCGCGCTCGTTGGCGGCCGCGCTGTTGGTAGCGTCCGCACGATCGAGCGGCAGACGATTTTGGCTGCTCTGGAGGTTCTCGAAGCTGTACGGCACCTTACTCTGGCCGATGCGAACCCGATACTCGTTTTTCACATCGAGCCCGATATCGGTATACCAGTCGCGAAGCTGACCAATATGGTTGGTCGTACCGGCGCTACTGGCAAAATCCGGCTGAAGATAGATGAAGACGCGGGGGTGCACCTGCCCCTGAATGATCACGCGGGCGCGCCGGATGAAGAACCCGCCGTTATCTCCCCAGCTGCGATCGCACTGCTCACACTGAAGCTGGGGATTCGTTTCTAGCAGGCGATTGTAACGGATCTGGCCATACCCGCGGATACGGAATTTGTCGTACCACGCGCTTGCAGGCGCCTTGGGCGTCGACGACGTGGCTGGCGCACTCTGTGCGTGCAGGACGGAATGAGAACCGACGAGGCCGGCAAGGATGGCGACGGCTCGGAAAGCGGGTCGAATGGCAGACATGCATGGACGTTTACCCGATTGGGAAAACGGCCATAGCGGCCAATTGTAACGAATCCGTCAGGATTTCCGTGAAGGATCAGGAACGGTTTGGTAACGGATACGGAAACAACGTCATCAAGCGAGCCTGTCGTTACACGAACAGCGGCAATGTAACACACACGGCGTCATTCGTCATCGTCATCCTTGCCGTCTGGAACGAACCAGCCGAGGATCGTACTCACCACGCTGACGACGAGGGCGCCCCAGAAGGCGGCGGCGAAGCCGTTGACCGTAAACCCGCGGTCGGCCGCCAACCTCGCGGCGAGCCAGAGCAAGCCGGCGTTGATGACGAGGGAAAAAAGTCCGAGGGTCAGCAAGCGCACGGGAAGCGCCAGCAGCTTCAACACCGGTTTGATGAACGTGTTGATGAGGCCGAACACGAACGCCACCACCAGTAGATCGGTAAGCGTCCCGGTATGACGAATACCATCGACCATCGAGGCGGCGGCCCACAGCGCCGCCGCATTGACGAACCAGAGCAGGAGCAATCGCATCATGGTGAGAATGGGGTCAGTGTTGACTCTGGAGGACGGCGGGTACGTCAGCGCCAATCAGTAGCGAAGCGATGCGCCACGAGAGACGGAGTGTTCGCCTCGGGCGAAGTTGTGGAGATCCCCCCATCCCGGCAAGGATGGGGGACCGAGGGATCAGCGCGTAGCCCATGGATACTGGTATCTTTCCCTTATGCCTAGCGCGCTCTTCAAGGACATCCTGGTCGTTGCGGCGACGGAACGGGAACTGGCACCCGCCGACGGCTGGCTTCGCCTCTGTTGTGGGGTCGGTCCGGTCGAAGCCGGGATTGCCACGGCGCGGGCCATCAGCGAACACCACCCGCGCGCCATCCTCCATGTAGGGATCGCCGGCGCGAGGCGCAGCCGCGCCATCCCACCGGCATCGCTCGTCATCGGCACCCAATCGATATACGAAGACCTGGCCGACCTCCCGCCTGAGTGGGCGGTCAAGCGGATCGTACCGCCCGCTGCGCTGCTGGAGGCGATGCAATGTGCCGCGCCCGATGCCTTTACCCTCGCAATCGGGACCAGCGGGCGGGTCGGCGGGACGCGAAC
This sequence comes from Gemmatimonadota bacterium, assembly GCA_039797155.1. Classification (GTDB taxonomy): domain Bacteria; phylum Gemmatimonadota; class Gemmatimonadetes; order Gemmatimonadales; family Gemmatimonadaceae; genus Gemmatimonas. Next base: position 5,900 of record JBDKIJ010000425.1, read on the forward strand.
GGAGCATTGCGACGTGGAAGCGATGGAGGGGTTCGCCGTCCTTCGCGCAGCACAGCAGGCTGGTATCCCCGCCATCGAAGTCCGCGCGATTGCCAACGACATCGAGGAGACCGATCGCGCGCGCTGGCATTTCGCTGCAGCGTTTGCGGCCATCACGGCTGCCACCCCGGCACTCGTACGCGAATTGGCGGCATGCGTACGCTGACCTTCGGCTATTCACCGTGCCCGAACGATACGTTCGCATTTCATGCGTTGACGTTCGGGTTGGTGGAGGCGCCGTTTCGTATCGAGCCGATTCTCCTAGACATCGAGGAGTTGAATCGACGCGCCCACGACGGCGCCTTCGACCTGACCAAGCTGAGCGTTGGAGCGTTTGCCGGCGTCGGGGATCGATACCGGTTGTTGCGTAGCGGCGCCGCGCTGGGCCATGGGGTCGGACCGCTGGTGGTAGCGCGCGAACCGATCAGCCTCGAGCAAGCGACCCGCGGCCGACTGGCAATCCCAGGACGGGAAACGACCGCCTATCGCTTGCTGCGACTCGCAGCGCCATCACTCGGTACACTCGTGGAGATGCGCTACGATCGCATTCTGCGAGCGGTAGCCGATGGCGACGCAGACGCGGGGCTAATCATTCACGAGAGCCGCTTCACCTACGCGGAGCACGGCCTGCATCGCGTGATCGATCTCGGCGCGTGGTGGGAAGCGGATACCGGTCTCCCGGTACCGCTTGCAGGCATTTGCGCTCGGCACGATCTCGATTGGCAGCTGGCGCAGGCAGCGGAAACGACCATCCGCCAATCGGTGCAATACGCCTTCGATCATCCTGAAGCAAGCCGCGACTATGTTCGCGCGCATGCGCAGGAAATGTCTGCCGAGGTGTGCGCGCAGCACATTGCGCTGTACGTCAATTCGCACAGCCTCGACATCGGCGAGATGGGTATGCAAGCGATCCAGCGACTGCTCGATGCGGCATAAATGAGTCTTCGCTCATTTCTCCGGTTTCAACAGTTCCTTTCCGCAATAGATATGCTCCAGTGCATCTCACCATCGACCAAACAGTGGGGAGGGCTGCGCGGCTTGTTGCTGCTCCTCGGAGCAGGCTGCTCGCCATATCGGCACGCGCTGCCACCACGGGTCGTCCCGCATGCCCGTTGGGAGGCAACCCCCGCGCTGGGCCATGCAGCGGACGCCACGCGACGGAACCGACGCGCCGGCGACACCCTCACCTTTCACGACCTCACGGTAGTAGTCTTCGATACGCGCGTCGACTCGAGCGGTGCCAAACCAGTGGATGTCGCTCGACTCGAACTCGTGAGCGAAGCGCGACGTGAGACCCGCGTTGTCCGTGAAGGGGAGGCCTTCAATTGGGGGGACCACCACCTTGCTGTCGTCGCGATCTACGGTCCCGGAGAATTGGGCGCAGGGCTGGTCGCGATCGAGGTTGGGCGACTGGCGACGCTCCCCGATCGGGTCGCTGGAGCCACCGTGGCGGGAGGCGCCGATCTGCGCCTGCGCATCCCGCATCGCATCACGCACGTCACGCTGCATCACACGGGCGACGCGCAGATCCTCCGTCCGAGCGATGACCCAGCACAACGGCTCCGTAACCTGCAGGCGTGGGGGGCGCGCGATCGTAACTGGTGGGATGTCCCCTATCACTTCCTCATGGGGCTCGACGGCGCGGTATTCGAAGGGCGCGATTGGCGCTTCATGGGGGAAACGAATACCACCTACAATCCCAGCGGCCACTTCCTCATCAGCATCATTGGCAACTACGAGAAGCAGGAACCGACGCTGGCACAACTTGAGGCGATTGCCGACCTCATGAGATGGGCACTCAAGCGGTTCGA
>JBDKIJ010000426.1:0-7366 GCA_039797155.1 Gemmatimonadota bacterium
TTCCCCCTGTTCCCCAAGTCCAACACCGATATTTCGGTGTTTATTCGTTTTTATTGCCGCAAGATCCCTAAGTTTCGAATATTTCTGCAAAACCTGCAGATTTTTTGAAGTTTTGTTTCAATCGATGTGGTTTTTTTGTTTGAATGCATCATATTTTGTGCACACTATGCACTTCCGGCGACACGCATGGCGGTGGCGCCCCCCTCCATACCTTATGACCTCATGACGACGAACAACACGGCGCGCGCCACCGCGATGCGCGAAATCACCAATCGCCCGGTTCGGATCACCTCCCGCCCCGAGGCCAACGGCGTCCAGCTCCCGACCAGCGCCTGGTTCGGGATGAACACGTTGGGGTTGCGCGACATGCGCGCGAAGCTCCCCAAGGACGTCTACAAGAAGCTTGCGGCCTCGATTCGTCTCGGGAAAAAGCTCGACTCGGATATCGCGCCGGTCGTCGCGCAGGTCATCAAGGAGTGGGCGATCTCGCGTGGCGTGACCCACTTCACGCACTGGTTCCAGCCGCAGACCGGCCTCACCGCCGAAAAGCATGACGCGTTTCTCAACTTCGACGAGAACGGCATGCCCATCGAGACGTTCACGGGCGAGCAGCTCATCCAGTCGGAGCCGGATGCGTCGTCGTTCCCGTCGGGCGGTCTGCGCGCCACGTGGGAAGCGCGCGGCTACACCGCGTGGAACCCGGCCTCCCCGGTGTTCATCAGTGAAACGGGCGGCGTGAAGTACCTGTGCATTCCCTCGGTGTTCATCGGCTACAACGGCGAAGCGCTCGATGAAATGACGCCGCTGCTCCGCAGCTGCGATGTGCTCTCGGCGCGCGCCACTGAACTGCTCGAGCTGATCGGCGACAGCGGTGTGCTGCGCGTCATCACCACGCTGGGCGTCGAGCAGGAATTCTTCATCATCGATCGTGGTCACTTTGCGCTGCGCCCCGATCTGGTGATGGCCGGGCGTACGCTCGTTGGTTCGCCGCCGCCGCGCGGCCAGCAGCTCGAAGACCACTACTTCGGTGGGATCCCCGAGCGCGTGCAGGCCTGTATCGCCGAAGTCGAGCAGGAGCTCTACAAGCTGGGCGTGCCGATCACGACGCGGCACAACGAAGTCGCGCCGTCGCAGTTCGAAATGGCGCCGTACTTCGAGGATTCCGAAGTCGCGGTGGACCACAACCACCTCGTCATGGCCATCCTGCGCAAGGTGGCGCTGCGTCATGGGTTGCAGGCCCTCGTGCACGAAAAGCCCTTCGCCGGCGTCAACGGCTCAGGGAAGCACTGCAACTGGTCGATGGCCATCGCCGCCGACAACGCACTCGACGGCACCAACCTGCTCAAGCCGGGCAAGACACCGCACCAAAACATCCGCTTCCTGCTCTTCCTGGCCGCGGTGCTGAAGGGTGTGCACAAGCACGCCGGTCTGCTGCGCGCGGGCATCGCAGTCACCGGCAACGAGCACCGTCTCGGTGCCAACGAAGCGCCGCCGGCCATCATCTCGGCCTTCCTCGGCTCGGGTCTCACGCAGGTCATCGAAGACATCGCGGCTGGCAACACCTCGCCGACCAATGCTGAACAGGCGATGCTGAAGCTCGGCGTGGCGAAGCTGCCGGAAGTCGAACAGGACAACACCGACCGCAATCGCACGTCACCGTTCGCGTTCACCGGCGCGAAGTTCGAATTCCGCGCGGTCGGGGCATCGCAGAGCATCGCCTTCCCGGTCATGCTGCTGCAGGCGGCGGTGGCTGAAGCCATCGGCGATCTCATCACCGAGCTCAAGACCGAACTCAAGACGGCCAAGAGCACCGATGACGCCGCCTTCACCGTCGTGCGGAAGGCGTTCAAGGAGACCGCCGCCGTCCGCTTCGAAGGCAACAACTACTCCGACGAGTGGGTGGTGGAAGCCAACCGTCGTGGCCTGCTCAACCTCCGTCGGACCCCGGAGGCGCTGGATCAGCTGCGCACCGGTCTGGCCAAGGCGCTGTTCGACAACACGGGCATCCTCACGCATGTCGAACTCGAGAGCCGCTACCACGTCCGTCTCGAGCGGTATGTAAAGGACATCCAGATCGAACTGCACACGCTGCAGCAGATGGTGGATACGCAGGTGCTTCCGGCAGCCTACGCCTACCTCGGCCAGCTGGCGGGCTCGGCGGGTCAGGGTGCGGCGGCCGGCATCAACATGCAGCCGATTGTCGATGCGGCGAATGCGACGTCGAAGCTCATCACGACCTTGCAGCAGAAGCGGGCAGAACTGACGAAGGCGATCGCCAAGGCCGATCACATGCATGACGACCTCGACGCCCAGGCGGCGTACCTGACGTCCAGCGCGTGTGACGTGATGGCCGAAGTACGTGAGGCGTCGGATGCGCTCGAGTGCGCCATCGCCGACGAACAGTGGCCGCTGCCGCGCTACCGCGAGATGCTCTTCCCGGTCTGAGGCGGATCAGCGATTAGCGGCTAGCTTAGAGGGGCCCGGGGGATTCCTCCGGGCCCCTTTCCCATGCCCCGACCATGCCGGGCCACCTCGGAAGCCATGCCAATGACGTCGGATCGTGAACGTGTCGGTGCAATGATCGATCAACCGACCCTCGATGCGGCATTCGCCGCCATCGCACCGCAGGTCGTCGCCTGGCGCCGGCACCTCCATCAGCATCCCGAAGTCGCCTTCGAAGAAGTCGAGACCTCTCGCTTCATCGAGAATGCCCTGAGTGCGGTCGACGGATTGACCATCCGGCGCCTGACGCCCACCAGCGTCGTGGCCGACCTGCAGGGTGCCCTCCCGGGCCCCTGCATCGCCGTACGCGCCGACATCGATGCCCTCCCGATTCACGAAGAGACCGACCTCGCGTATCGCTCGACCATCGATGGCGCGATGCATGCCTGCGGCCACGACGGGCATACCGCAATCGTGATGGCGCTCGCCACGGTGCTGGCTGGCTACCGGTCGCAACTCGCCGGTCATGTGCGGTTCATCTTCCAGCACGCCGAGGAGCTTGCGCCTGGTGGCGCTGAAGCCTTGGTCGACGCGGGCGTCATGGATGGGGTAGCCCACGTCATCGGGCTGCATCTGTGGGCGTCGATGCCGGTCGGCAGAATCGGGTTGATTGCCGGACCCGCGATGGCCGCGCCGGACACCTTCGAATGCCGGATCATCGGGCGTGGTGGCCACGCCGCGATTCCGCAGGATTGCATCGATCCGATTGCCATCGGTGCACAGGTCGTTTCTACCTGGCAGCAGGTCGTGGCGCGCACCGTGGATCCACTGGACCCTGCCGTGTTGTCCGTGACCCAGTTCCACGCGGGGACCGCCTTCAATGTGATCCCGAACGAAGCGTATCTCGCTGGGACCGTCCGCAGCTTTGCGCCGGAACTGCGCACGGCCATTGCCGACCAGATGGAACGGATCGTCGCCGGACTCACGAGCGCGTTCGGTGCGTCCTACCATTTCCGGTACGAGAAGGGGTATCGACCGGTGATGAACGACCCGACGCTGACCGCTCGCCTAAGGCAGGTCGTCGACCGTACATTCGGGTCCGAGACGCTCCTCGACCTGCGCCCGACGATGGGCGGGGAGGATTTTTCGGCCTATCAGCAGAAGGCCCCTGGCGTCTTCGCGTTCGTTGGCGCGGGGAATATCGAGGCGGGGATCCATTACCCGCATCATCATCCCCGCTTCCAAATCGACGAGCGCGCGCTGGCGATCGGCCTCCGCTACCTCGGCGCGGCCACGCTCGATCTATTGTCGAAAACCTGACGGATTCCGCTTAGCGCAAACCGCGCGGCATCTCTTCGCCGCTCATTTCCCGCGGATTGGGCAAGGTGTTGGGGACGCTCTCTCCACGCAACGCGCCGCAACGCGCGATCCGGTTAGTGCTTTCGGGGTCCACGGTATCCGGCAGCGCCACACGGTCCACGCGCATGGTGTCCGTGCGATCCTGCGCACCTGCATAGAGCGTGTCGCACCAGCCGCGCAAACGATCAATGCGGGCCAATCGCTCGACACCGGTGTCAGCAGCCTGTCCAAGAAATTGCCATGAGACGACACCGAGGACGATCGCTATGACCATGCTGGCGAGCGCGACGAATGGTGGCTTGGATGGCGTCGAGGTCACGACGCCTCCCCTACGGCATGCGCCGCATCAAGTGCCTGCGTGAGATCGGCCAGGAGATCATCGGCATCTTCGAGGCCGATACTGAGGCGGATGAATCCGGCCGACACCGCGTCGCCGCCCCAACGCGCGCGGCATTCCGCGCTCGTGTGAATGCCGCCGAAGCTCGTGGCTTCACTCACCAGCACCGATGAGGCAAAGAATCGACGCGCGGCTTCCCCACTGGCCACCTCGAAGCTGATCACGCCACCGAAGTCACGCATCTGACGCGACGCGATCGCATGTGACGGGTCGGTCGCGAGCCCCGGATAGCGGACCATGCGAACGGCCGGATGCGCAGTCAGCATGGTCGCCACACGCATCGCGGTTGCGCACTGCTGCCGGAGGCGCACATGGAGCGTACCAAGGGAGCGATGGGCGAGCCAGGCTTCCATCGGTCCGGCGATGACCCCCATGCGGGAACGCCACAGTCGCATGGGTTCGAGCGATGCGGCATCACGGGCGGCCACGTGCCCCAGCACCAGATCCGCGTGTCCGGTCATCGCCTTGGTATCGGACATGACACAGAAATCGGCGCCGAGGGCGAGTGGCTGCTGCAACAGCGGCGTAGCCGTGGTGTTGTCGACCACGACGCGCGCGCCATGCGCATGCGCGACCTCGCTCAGCGTCGTGATGTCGCACACATCGAGCCCCGGATTCGTCGGCGTCTCGAGCCAGAGCAGCGAGACGCTGCCACGCGGCTGAGACTCGAGCGCCTGACGCAATCCATCCCCATGCGTCGGTGCCGTCACGACCGTGATGTTTGCCGCGGCGAACCAGGCGCCATCAAACGGCTGAGTCGCCACCACGCGCGTCGTGTAGTACGAGTCGGTCGGCATGATGACGGTGCGTCCAGCTGTCGCAGCCGTCGCGAGCACCGCAGCGGTCGCCGCCATGCCGCTCGGGAACAGCAGACACGGACCCCCCTCGAGCGCCGCGAGCGCGGCCTCATACCGCTGCCACGTCGGATTGTCGAATCGACCGTACGTGAAGGGTGATGCCGACGGATCATCGGGCGCATGATACGGCGCTGCGAACACCGGCCCCGGGAGATACGGCGTCCCCGGAACAGCGTCAGGCAGCCCAGCGCGCACCACGCGCGTGCCGTCGCCCCACATCAGGCGGAACGTGGCGGATACTGCGTGTCGTCCAGCGGCTCCGCTTCCTCGATGAGCATCACCGGGATGCCATCATCGATGCGATAGACGAGCCGGCTCTCGCGGCACACGAGGACCTCCGGCGGGCCGGCATGGTATTCGAGCGGCGCCTTGCTCTTCGGGCAGACGAGAATGTTCAGCAACTCGGGGGCAATCGGCATCCACATCTCTCCAACAGGGACCTGCGTGAAAACGAATGGACGAGTCAGGCCGACGTCGGCCGATGATACTGCGGAGCGTCCGCCGTGAACTGCAGTCGCGGATTGCCGAGCAGCTCGACGCAATACGGGACGGCGGCCCAGACGGCGCGCAGGCATTCTTCGATGGCTGCCGGCTTGCCGGGCAGATTGATGATCAACGAACGCCCACGCGTACCGGCGAGTTGCCGCGACAGAATTGCCGTCGGCACGCTCTGCATCGACACGGCACGCATCTGTTCACCAAACCCTGGCAGCAGCCGGTCGCACACCGCCATGGTGGCCTCCGGCGTCACGTCGCGCGGGGCAGGCCCCGTGCCTCCCGTGGTCACGATCAATGGGCACTGCATGTCGTCGGCGAGTTCGCGGAGCACCTGCTCGATCGCCGGCTGCTCATCAGGCACCAGCCGCTCCGCCGGGTGCCACGGGGTGGCCATCCAGCGTTCGAACACCTGCCGGATGGCTGGACCGGACTGATCGGCGTACACGCCGGCTGCGGCGCGATCGGAGATGGTGACAATGCCAAGGGGAAGCGACATGCGGGAAAGCTAGCGGGGCGTCATCCCCGGGCACTGGTCGGCACCGACCGTGTCGGCCAGACCGTAGTGTGCCCGCACGACCTGCGCCGGTTTGTCCTCACGCGCCGGCGTCAGCAGGAACATCGTGGCATAGCTGGCGTCGCAGATGTCGGGCAGGCGTGGCCCCCCCAGCGCCGTCACGATGGCGGGCACCGTGTTGCTGTGCCCCACCACCAGCACCGTCCCCGAGGCACGGCGTACCGCATCGGCGACGTTCCGGATATGGGCCGCGCCGCCCCCATCGAGTGAAATGACAGTCGGGGTGATGCCGGTACGGCGGGCCACCACCGCCGCCGTTTCAAGCGTCCGCTTGCGTGTCGACACGACGATGGTACTCGGCGTGAGGTCGCGCAACGCCGAATCGAGCGCCGCCGCCCGACGAACTCCGGCCTCGCTCAACGAGGGATCATCGGCCGGGGTCGGCTGCTTTTCGCCATGGCGCACGAGCACGACAAGCGACGGCTGCGCCTGCATGGTGGCCGGTCCGAGCAAACCGGCCACCAGCAACATCACTACCACCACACGTTGGGTCACATCGCCACCGGCTTTTTGGTTGGAGGCACGAGTTTCGGCAGATCGAGCTTTTCCAGCAGCGGATTGAGTCGCTCGGCTGTCGCGGTGATCTGACTGTCGATCATGGTAATCACCACGTCGGCATCACGCCGCACTTCACCCGAGAATTCCAGCTGGCCGGGAATGATCGGCGTCAGTCCGGCGTCGACATTGAAGAGCAGGTTGGACGCCCGCTGCAGCGGCCGCGGCCCTTCGGAGTAGTACGGCGCAATGTCGGTGTTGGGGCGGGTCAGCTGCAGGCGGACCGCGTCCAGCTTCTTCAGCTCCTCGCGCGTGGCAGCGACCAACTCCTTCGCGGCATCGGCCCGCAACGCGCTGGCCGTGCTCTGCCGTTCGATGGCTTGCCCGGTGAAGGCCGCCAGCCCGCGCTCGGTTTCAATGAGCGTATTCACTACGCCAACGAGCTGCGTGGCCAGCGTGTGCTGCTGCTTGAGCTCGGCGTCGGTGATCGTGGCGGTAGGATCGAGGCGCACCACCAGCGGCTGCTCCGTCGTTACGCCACCCGCTGTGAGTCGAACGGTATAGGTACCGGGCAATACCTGCGCACCCGGCACACGTCCACGCGCGCCGTCGCTGTCCATGGAGTCGGCCGGCGTGTCGCTCAGTGCGAGCGACGACTCCGTGCGGAGATCCCACGTGATGCGATTGAAGCCGGCGGCGGTTGCCGGCTTACGCAGTCGACGAATCACGGCTCCATCCTTCAGG
>JBDKIJ010000427.1:0-4692 GCA_039797155.1 Gemmatimonadota bacterium
GGTAACGCCACGCGGCGAATCGTGACAGCGAGTGGCTCGCCGACGAGTTCGCCGCGTGGAGCCTCGGGCTCGGCGGGGGCGTGCACGCTGTCTGCGCGCACCACCCCGTCGCCGTTCACGAGCACGTGTTGTGAATCAGCCGTAGCGCTCAGCGAGCCGCTCCATCACCCGCTGGGCCACCGACGCAATCGCCTTCGCGGCCTTGCTGTCGGGTTCCGCCGCCACAATGGGACGACCGGTATCACCGCCCTCCTGAATGCGCGGATCGATCGGTACCTGCCCGAGCAACGGCAGATCGCACTCCTTCGCGAGCCGCTCGCCACCGCCGCTACCGAACAGCGCGATCGGCTTGCCCGTCTCCGGATTCTCGAAGAACGACATGTTCTCGACGATGCCGAGCACGGGGACGGCGGTGCGTTCGAACATCTTCACGCCGCGGAGCGCGTCGCCCACCGCCACCTGCTGCGGCGTGGTGACAATGACGGCGCCATGCACCTGCGTGGCCTGCACCAGCGAGAGTTGCGCGTCACCGGTGCCCGGCGGCATGTCCACGAGGAAATAATCGAGCTGCCCCCACGCGACATCGCGCAGGAACTGCGTGATGATCTTCATGACGATGGGGCCTCGCCAGATCGCCGGCTGTTCCTTTTCGATGAGGAAGCCGAGCGAGATGACCTTCACGCCGTGTGCCTCGAGCGGGATGATCTTCTCGTCGCGCACCGCGGGGGGCGCGTCGACGCCGAGCATCAGCGGCAGGTTCGGGCCGTAGATGTCGGCGTCCATGATGCCGACGCGCTTGCCGGCCTTGGCGAGCGCGATGGCGAGGTTCACGGCGACGGTGCTCTTGCCGACGCCTCCCTTGCCGGAGGAAACGGCGATGATGCGACCGAGATTGGGATACGAGACCGGCTCGGGCACCTTGGGTGGCGCCTTCGGCGCCGGAGCGGCCTCCATGACGGGGAGTGCGCGGCCCATGCCGCCTCGCGACGGGGCCATCGGTTGTTCGGACATGGCAGAGGGCGCGCGACGCGCCGGTGTGGGTTCAGTCTGAGCGGGATCGCGCACATCGACGCGCACGTCGGTCACGCCGTCGAGCGCTTCAATGGCCTGACGGACATCGCGCACGAGGGTGGCGTCGTCGTCGGGCGCGAGGAGCAACGTGAGACGGACTTTGCCGTCCACGGTGGTGGCGATATCGCGCACCTGTTCGGCGGCCATCACATCGGCGCCGGTGCGCGGGTTCCGGACGCCGGCGAGTACGCCGGAGATCCGCTCCATCAGAGGCTGCATGAGTCGATCGGGAGAAATGAGGGCTAGCAGGGGAAAGCTAGGGGAGCCCGGGGGGCGTTGGAATGGTGGGGGGTGCGGATTTCCGGTGACGGCGGTTGGGCGCGCTGCCCCTAGGGTGTGCCCATGTCGCGCGGCCCTGTCCTAGGACGGCACGGCATCGGGGACCGCCCCACATCACCCGGATGCGTGCGGCCGGCCTCCGCCCCCCAATCAGGAGTCCCGATGGATTGGATCAAGCAGTCCCGCCTCGCAGTCGGCGCTTTCGCCGTCCTGAGCGCCCTCGCTCTCTTCTCCGTGTCCACCGCGTGGGCTGACGAGCTTTACGACGACATGGGCCCCACCACATGCGGCGCCGGCACGCTGCAGCAGTGCGCTACGCAGCCGATCACGAAGTGCGAAGTCGAACTCGACTTCAACTTCAACCTCTTTTCGCGCGATTTCGGGTTTCATCTCAAGACGACGAACTGCCAAGTCATCGGGCAGATTCCGATCTACAAGGACACACCGACAACCGGTACATCGTCTGTCTGCGTGGGACCGGATCCGGCCATTGGTGCCCTCATGGGCGCGGGCTGCTGAGTGATGATGAGGCGCACCCGTGGATGGTGGTTGCTCGCAATCGTTGCTATGGCGGGTGCATGGGCCATCGGACCGTTGGGGCGTCTGATGCGTCCCGGTCTTCGCGAGGCGCTGCCTCCCTTGGCTGGTGGATGGACACCGACCGCGCCGATCCGGGCGGCGCTCGTGGTCCAACGTGCGGACTGCAGCGGCAACCTGCGGATCGTCGAACCGCTGCGCCGCGTGGGCGTCCGTGAACGCATTGCGCTGTCCGTGGTGTGGTACACGGGTGCCGTCCCCGATAGTACCCCCATTCGCGCCGCGCTCCCCACGTGGCTTCAGCATACACCGTTGCGCCCAATTCCGCGTGGCGTACAGCGCGATCTCGCGCAACTCGGATATCGCGAAACCCCGGTCCTGGTGGCCTTTGATCCCGAAGGGCGCGTGCGGTTTGCGACGCGGGCGCCGCGCACGTCACGGGAATATGCCGGCCTCCGACAGATCGTCGAGGGGCTCACCTTCATCGAGGAGTTATGATGCCGCAGTGGAACCTGTGGTGGCCGTTCATCGTGGCTGTGTGGATGCTGGCACCACTCATGCTCCCAACGCTTCGCTTGCGGGCGCAGTCGGCGCCGGCGACCGCGCCATCCTCGTTGGCCTCGACGCAGATACGCACGATGGCTGCCGACTCGTCGTGGCAACGTGTATGGGTAGTAGGCACCGATACCACGAAGGAGACCTTCATCGAGCCACGACAGCTGGTGGTGAGCGGCGACCTCGTGCTGGTGCTCGACGCCGGCACTCGCGAGATACGCGGCTTCGACGCGCGCAGCGGCGCTCAGCGCTTCATTCACCCGGCACGTGGTAATGGCCCCGGCGAGTACAAGCGTCCCGCGCTGCTGGCCGCGACCCCAACAGGGTACGCGGTGCTCGATCAGGCGACGTCTCGGCTTTCGGCATTTGGCCTTGACCGCCGGTTGCAGTGGGATGCTGTTGTCCCCGACGTCTTTCAGCTACAGGGGCTGTGCATAGACGCCAATCAGTCGGCGTGGCTGTCGTACCGACGTCGCGATTCCAGCATCGTGGTCGTCGATTCCGCTGGTGTGCGCCGCGCGATCCATCGGATTCCCTGGCGCATCGCACGTCCGACGACAGTGGATTTCGCGCATGAGGCCTTCACTTCGGCGACGTCGCGCGACGGCCGCTGTGCCATCGCACCGCTCTTCGGCAGTGAATGGGCCACCGTGAATACCGCCACCGGTCGTCTCCAGACTTATGCGTATCGTGAAGCCGGTGCCGAACCAGTCATGAAAACCACGCAGCGTATCCTTGATCGCTCATTGAGCGAAGTTGTGGTACAGAACACGAATACCACCGACGCACCACCGATCAGTCACGGCGTCATGCAGCGCGGCGATACGGTGATTGTGTACGCATGGATGACATCCAGGCGGCCACGCCGCACGCTCGATTATTACCATGGACGGACCGGGCGCTATCTGCACAGCCGCGTGCTGCCAACGCACTTCGACGCGCTGACGATCGGGGCGGATGGGACCTTCTACGGTACCCGAATCAGCGAACCGTCGGTGCTCATCGCCATACGACCAACTGATCACCACAGACGGCCACAGACGGCCACGGACGGACGCAGACAAAAAAGACAAATGAGCCGCGAGTAGAGCGACTCATCCATTTCCTTCTGCGGTTTTCGTGGCCGTCTGCGTCCGTCTGCGGTAACCGGTTCAATCGAAGCTAGCGAAGCACCGGCATCGCACGCCGCACCCGCTCTTGCGCGGCCGTGATGTCGGACGCGAGATCGACCGGCCCCACGGCGAGATCCGTGATCTTTGCAATTGCCGCTACATAATAGTCCCGCCACACCTCGAGCACATGCTGTTCGGCGTCGACCGCCGCACCCTTCGCGACGGACGCCCGCGACAGCTGTCCCTGCGCAGCCATCGCACGCTCGGCGACCGTCACCAGTTCGGCAAGCGCGGCACGCGCAACGGCGGCGGAGCCGTCGGTGAGCAGCAATCCCGTTGTAAGCGCGCAGGCGCCCACATTCGCAAGTGTCGCAGCACTCACCATCTCGATGCGGTCGAGATCGGTGTGGTAGTACTGATCCGTAAAGTGCCACAGTAGCACCGCCGGAATCTTCGCGTTGAGAAAGGGCGTGTGATCACTGCCCCCCTCGAATGGATTCGCCTTCACCACCCACCCGGTCGTACGGGCGCGTTCGAGACACCGCTGCCGCACGAAGTCGTTCAACCAGTACGCGCGAATATCCGACTCAGCGATAGCTCGACCGCCCCACTCGCTGTGCTGGTCCTCTCCCCGCACCCACACGGCACTCGGGTCGGGCATCTTCTCGATGAGGAACGTGCCGCCGGTCTTTGCGGTGTTCTCCCCCACCATATCGAGCGACATCCCCCACTTCACCCCCGCGCGACGCACCGAATCTTCCTTGAGGTAGCGATCAGTCGAACGGATCTCATCGCCCCACAGAAATGTGAGGGTACGCTGCGGCTTCGCCACACCGCGTTTCACGAGGTCGGCGGCCACGCGCGCCATCTCGGCCAATGCACCGACCCCCGACGCGTTGTCATTCGCTCCCGGTTCCTGCACGTGCGCCGAGTAGACGAAGCGCTCATTCGGTTTTGCGCGTCCCCGGACCTCGGCGACGACGGTGCGCTCCGGACGCGTCTCAAAGAGCGTCTTCACCAGCACCGTGACTTTTACCGGACCGGCGGCGAGCTCCGGACGCAGCACCTCGGCCGACTGCGCCGACACCCACAGCAGCCATCCGTTGCGAAGGGTGTCGCGTGGAATGCTCGTGAACTG
>JBDKIJ010000428.1:0-3793 GCA_039797155.1 Gemmatimonadota bacterium
AGCCGTGGGACGTGGCCTTGCAGGCCATTCTGCAGTCGCAGGGACTCGCCGCCACCGAAGATGCGAGCGGCATCATCTCGGTCGACAGCTACCGAAACCTCGCGTCGAACCAGTCGCTCGAGCCGCTGGTCACGCAGGTCATCGACATCAACTACGCCAAGGCGAGTGTGCTCCGCACCACGGTGCAGGCGCTGCTGGCCCGTGACTGCACCGGCCTCACCACCATGCAGACCGGTCGCGACCTCGGCATGCCGATGAACCAGAGCGGCGGCGGTGTCGGTGCGGCCGCGCAGCAGCAAATGGGCGGGCAGGGGTGCGTGGTCCGCGGCTCCGTCGCCGCCGACAGCGCGACCAACAAGCTGATCATCACCGAGGTGCCGTCGCGTCTCCCCGAGATCGTGTCGCGCATCCAGCAGCTCGATATCCGCACTCGTCAGGTGGCGATCAAGGCGAAGATCATCTTCGTGAATCGCACCGGCATCCAGGACATCGGCCTCGCCTACGACCTCGGTACAGGCAACAAGCAGTTCTTCCAGCAGTTGGTGCCGCGCACGGATCCGCAGACCCTGCAGCCGGTTGATACAGATGGGGACGGGGTTCCCGATGCTACCGGTGGCGGGACGCCGTTCCAGGGCCCGGCGCGCATTGCCCTCGGCGGCAATGCCATCTCCGGCATCGCCAACGCGAACAACGCGATCAAGCCCAACGCGCTCAACCTGATCTACAGCACCGCCCTCGGTCGCTATCAGCTCACGGCCTTCCTGAACGCGCTGCAGACGTCATCGCTGGCCGATGTACAGTCCGAGCCGAGCATCACGATCCTGAATAATCGGAGTGCGGAAATCTTTGTCGGTCAGGAAATTCCCATCCGCGTCATCGACGCGGGCGGTCAGGGTGCGGGTGGCGCCGCCGGCGGCGGCGGCGGTGCCGGCGGTGGAGCCGGCGGGGCACCCAACGCCGCGGCCTTCTTTCCGCGGGCGGCCGTTTCCAAGGAAGAAGCGGGCATCAAATTGTCGGTCACGCCGCAGATCACCAACAACAAGATGGTGCTGCTGAACATCAAGGCCGAGAACTCGAGTGCCGAACTTGGCGCCACCGACGTCGGCGTGATCTTTAACCGGCAGCGTGCCGAGTCGCAGGTGCTGGTGGCTGACGGTGAGGCCGCCGTGATCGGCGGATTGACGGTGACCGAAACCACCCGGTTCCGCAGTGGCATCCCCATTCTGATGGACCTGCCATTCATCGGACGCCTCTTCTCGCAGAACAGCAAGAATGAAACCAAGCGTGATCTCCTCATTCTGGTCACGCCGCACATCCTCGACGAAGGCGTTACGCCGCCGCCGGGTCGCTGAGTCCAGGACGACGCCCATGGTTTTCACGCATACTTCCGTGGTCACTCACGGGCTGTCATTGCGCCTCGCGCGCCTGACGGCCACGGTGGGGGCGGTCCTGCTCGGCGCCTGTACCGGCGACGAATTGCTTGATCCGCCCTTCCGAGATGAGGTACGACCGCGTGTTTCGGCGACGGCCGGCAACTACGTCGCGGACTCGCTCCTTGGCATCAAGGTGAGCGCGACGGATAACATGGGTCTCAAGAAGATCCGTGTGGTCTTTTCCGGCGGGCTGACAGCCACCTATGACACGGTCTTCAACACGACCGTAACGACACTCGCGCTCGATGTCGCGGTACGGGTGCCGCGTACTGCGCCCATCGGCGGCACGGTGACGGCGTTGACGATTGCCACGGATGGAGCCGGGAATCTGTCCGATACGGCCCGCACGACCCTTACGATCGGCAATCTGCAGCCACCGGTCGCTGCCGTCCTGAGCCCGGTCGCGGCGTCGCCCGTCGTCGTCGGCAAGGCCTTGATCGTGTCGCTGAGTGGCAAAGCGCGCTACAAGGTCCGGATCGTAGGCTACCAGATCACGGGGGCCTACACCGTCACGGACTCGGTGACCTATCGGTCGCCGTTCCCCGATTCCATCGTGGCGTTTGATACGCTGGTGGTGCCGGACACGGTGAAGGGCGCGACCATGACGGTGACGCCGTTCATTGTGGATTCCCTCGATCAACGCGTGATCGGGACGCCGGTGTCTTACGCCGTACTCCTCCCAAGCGGCGTCACGACGCTGCCTGTAGTCCGCACCGTCACGCCCTCCCGCGTGGAAATGGTGGACTCGGTGTTCGTCGAGGCCACCGATCCGGTCGGCATCAGCGTCCTCGGCTTCGAGGTCCGCAACGCGGCGGGGCAACTCCTGGCGTCGGATTCGGTGTCTACCACCGGTGGCTTCACGACCTTCTCGCGCACGTTCCGCATGCGCGTGCCTGTGCCGTCCTACCCGACGTCGGTTTTCGTGACCGGCTTCGCACGTAACGCTGGCAACCGTCGGGATCAGGCCCGTTTCCCCTCGGGGACGGTTCGGCAGGACACCACAATCGTCGTGGCGGGGTACACCAGCGCGTTGCCGCAGGGTGGACGCGTGGCCGATGCCATCTACATGCCGCGTGCGGATCGGCTGTATCTCTCGAACATCGATCGGAATTGGCTCGAGGTCTACAATCTGGCCGACTCCTCGTTCCGCGCGCCGATCGCGGTGGGATCGCGCCCGTGGGGGTTGGCCGCCTGGCCGCGTTCGCGTGATGGCGATGTGGGGGACACGATTCTCGTCGCGAATTCCGGCGGGACGAACCTCAGTTATGTCGACCTCCTTGCCGGTGGGACGGGGCGTGAAGTCTTCCGCTACGCCCTGCCGAACCTGATCGCCTACAAGGTCTCGTTCACGAAGGGTGACAGCACGAAGCCGTCGACGATCAAGCGGGTGATGTATGACTTCTCGGATCGCCCGCAGTATCTCGCCGCGACGTGCACGGGGGGAACGACGGCGGGGTCACTGTGCCAGGACGTGATGGCCGTCTATTCGACCACACCGACGCCAGGCCAGAGTGGCCCATTCGCCTCGAAGGGGACCCTGCGCTGGGAGAATCTCACGCGTCGGTCGAGTCATCTCTTCTTTGAGCATGCGCTGGGCATGAACGAGGCGTCGGCGGATACCCTCGAGGTACAGCGCTATGCTGCCAACGGGGTTGGTGCCGACTCGACGATCGTGCCATTCGATACGCTGCGTCAGGCCCTGGTGGTGCGACTCGATGCCCTCGCGTTCCGCGACACGACCTTCGTGCGCAACTCGGGCAACTTCCGTCGCGCGGTGTTCGCAGAAGGTGGGGCGGTCCTGGGAAGCCGCGTGCTGAATTACGACGCGACGGCCGGTTTCGATCTCACGTGGCCCGTACCCGTGATCGATCGCGGGGTCTCGCGCGCTGGCGATGTCACGGACTTCATCGCGAACAGTTTCAGCCGCGTGGAAGGGGTTGGCATCAACTTCGACGGTGAGCTTAGCGCCGTGAAGGGGGATTCGACGTACCTGCTCGATCGGACGCTCCGTCTGCAGGGGATTCTCGAGTCGCGGTCGGGGCTCGGAGGCCTCGATTTCCATCCGCTCAATGCCGGCACGAACATGGCCAACCTCCGGGCCCGTCTCAGCTTCGTGGCGTCCAGCGAGCCGGTCATCGACGTGTTCGACACGCACTGCTACCGGCGCATCGCCCAGGTCGCGATCCGCGAGCCGATCATTGGCCCGGTGCGCGCGACGGTACGGCCGAATGGCCAACTGGTCTTGGTCGGAGCCACTCGGCGTGGGGTCACGGTCGTCGCGTTGGCGGACACTTTCACCACGACCTGCCAGTAAGCGGTTCGGGCGTGGGCACAGTCGGATGAAGCCATCGACGGGCTCC
>JBDKIJ010000429.1:0-9780 GCA_039797155.1 Gemmatimonadota bacterium
AGATGCTTGGTCTCTCCGACGCCGAGCGGCAGGTTGGCGTGGTGGCGATCCCGTCGCGCCAGATGGCAACGGTGAGCAGCATCCGTTTGCGCACGATGGTGGCTGAAAGGTTTGGTGTCACGGCCGAAACCAAGCTGGATCGCGTGCCACAGGCGGTGCTTGCAGGCAGCGAAGCCATGCAGCAGGGATTCCTCCAGGCGCTGTTCACCGCGGACGGACATGTCAGCGGCTCGCCTGCCAAGGGCGTGAGCGTTCGCCTAACGAGTGTGTCGCTCGCACTGCTGCAGGATGTGCAGCGCATTCTGCTCAATTTCGGGATTGCGTCGCGACTGTATCGCGATCGTCATCCGGCACGCACCGTTGACTTCAACGGCTCGCCGTACGCCTGTCAGGCAGATCATGATCTGGTCATCGGTCGCGATAACGTGCGGCGCTTCGCGTCGGAGATCGGCTTTCTTACGCAGGCCAAGCGCAATGGATTGGCCCAGCGCTTGGCCAGCTACGTCGGCCGTGGCCCCTACAAAGAGACCTTCACGGCGCGGTTTGTCGCGATTGAGCCGGCCGGTGAGGAGATGGTCTATGATCTGACCGAGCCGTTGACCCACTCGTTCATCGGGAATGGCTTCGTCATCCACAACTGTGGGGAGCAGCCGCTGCTCCCGTACGACGTGTGCAACCTCGGCTCCATCAACGTCGGCTGGTATGTGCGCGACGGGCAGGTGGACTGGGAGGCGATGCGCAGTGATATCGCGCTCAGCACGCACTTCCTCGACAACATCATTGACGTCAACAAGTATCCGCTGCCGGAGATCGATGCGCTCTCCAAGCGCATTCGTCGGGTGGGCCTTGGCGTGATGGGTTTTGCCGATCTCCTCGTGCGTCTGGGTATTCCGTACGACAGCGCCGAAGGGGTCGAGATGGGGCGGCGCGTGATGGAGTTCCTTGACGTCGAGGCCAAGAAGGAAAGCGAGCGGCTCGCGAACGAGCGCGGTGCGTTCCCCGAGTGGGCGCAGTCCATTTGGGGGCCCGACACCACCTGCGCGCGCGATGCCAATGGCGAGCGCATCCGCCCCTTGCAGGCGCTACGCAACTGCAATGTCACGACCGTCGCGCCCACCGGCACCATTTCGATCTTCGCCGGCTGTTCGTCGGGGCTCGAGCCGCTCTTTGCGGTGGCGTTCATGCGCAATCAGGCGGGCGTGATGATGCCCGACGTGAATGAGGACTTCGTGGCGATCGCCAAGCGCGAGGGGTGGTACAGCGACGCGCTGATGGAGCGCATCGCCAAGACCGGCAGCGTACAGCATGACGAGGTGCCGGCGAAGTGGCAGCGGGTGTTCACCACGGCCAACAACATCGCGCCAGAGTACCACATCCGGATGCAGGCGGCGTTCCAGCAGCATTGTGACTCCGCCATCTCCAAGACCACGAACTTCGCGCACACCGCCACGATGGACGATGTCCGCGCCATCTACGAGCTGGCGTACGACATGAAGTGCAAGGGCGTCACCGTGTACCGCGACGGCTCGCGTGATGGGCAGGTGTTGAGTACTGGTGCTACGCAGGACGCCGCGTCCAAGCGCGACGGCGCGGCGCCTGCTGCAGGTGCGGCACCCGCGGCGCAGGCGTCTGAGTCGGACAAGACGGAACTGGCGGCAATGCGCCGCGAGATCGGCGACTTGCACGGCACCATCGCCGAGCTGCAGAACGAACTCGAGCGCACCAAGAAGGCACTGTTCAGCGCCGAGGCGGAGAATGCATCGCGCCGGCCCAAGCGGTCGCGTCCTGAAGGGATGCGCGGGACCACATACCGCAAGGATACGCCCCTCGGCACGATGTTCGTGAACATCACCGAGGACGAGAAGGGGCAGCCCTTCGAGGTGTTCCTCAATCTCGGGAAGGCCGGTGGCTCGGCGATGGCCGACGCCGAGGCAATCGGACGGCTGATTTCCCTCGCGCTGCGGAGCGGCATCTCGTTGCAGGAGATCCATCGTCAGCTGCGCGGGATTTCGTCCGATCGCGCCGTGGGGCTGGGCCCCAACAAGGTGCTGTCGTTGCCGGACGCCGTGGGTATCGCGCTCGAGCAATGGTGGCGCGAGAAGCAGGGGGTGCAGACCGATCTGCTGAATGGTGGAAGCGTCGCGATGCCGCCGATGCCCGGGCGCGCGGTGCCGACGCCGGTGGCCGGCGTGCCGATCACGCGTCCGCCGCATGTGAATGCCGAGGGGCAGCAGCCAATGGCGCAGGTGGAGTTCGGTCAGGTGGGCGGTGAAGTGTTCATGGGCACGTGCCCCGATTGCGGCAGCCAGCTGGAGTTCGCCGAGGGGTGCGTGAAGTGCCACGTGTGCGGCTTCAGCGAGTGCGGGTGATGGCGCGCCGTCGGTGAACTCTCGCGATCCATCCCCTCGCATCGAACCCGCCACCCCGGGGAGCTACGGGCTGCCCCCCGTGGGATATCGCCTTCCCGAGGCGACCCGTCTGGGGCGCGTGCGGCTGCGGATCGCGAGTCTCTCGCGCTCGCTGATGTTCTATGAACGCACGCTCGGATTGCGTGTGGTCGAGCGCGAGGTATATCGAGCGACGCTCGCCGCCCACGGTGACGACCGCGTCTTAGTAGAGCTCATCGAGCGTGACGGGACCCAACCTGCTGCTCGTGGTCGATTGGGGCTCTACCACTTCGCCATTCTGCTCCCCGACCGACCGTCACTCGGCCGGTTCGTGCGCCACCTAGCCGCATCGGGTGCACGCGCGGGAGCCGGCGACCATCTCGTGAGCGAGGCGTTCTACCTCACCGATCCGGACGGCCTTGGGATCGAGGTATACGCCGACCGCCCCCGCTCGGCGTGGAAGCGCGTCGACCGCGAACTGATGCTGGCGACCGATCCGGTGGATGTCGCCTCGTTGGTCGACGCGGCGGGTGATGCCTCGTGGATTGGCATGCCTTCCGGGACAGTGATCGGGCATGTGCATCTCCATGTGGGGGATCTTGATCAAGCCGCGGCGTTCTATGCGGAGTCGCTTGGCTTCGATCGCATGACGTGGAGTTATCCGGGCGCCTTGTTCCTCGGTGCTGGCGGTTATCACCACCACCTCGGTACGAACCTTTGGGCCGGGCCCAACGCGCGTACGCCCCAGCATGACGAAGCCGAGCTGCTCGAATGGACCATCGAGGTGCCAACTCGTGCTGACGTCAGTGAGGTTGCCCATAGTCTCGAGAAGGGTGGGTATCCGGCCGATCGTGGCTCGGAGAGGGAGCTCAAAACGCGCGACCCGTGGGGCACCGCCATTCGATTGCATGCCATGGGCGGGCCCGGGTGATATAGCTTTCAGGGCTACTAATCACCTGTTGCCACTTTTCGCGTGACGCTTCTTTCCTGCTCCAATATCGGTATTTCGTTCGGCGCCACCGAACTGCTCAAGGACGTGACCTTTACTGTCGCCGAGGGCGAGCGGTGGGGGATCATCGGCCGCAACGGGGCGGGGAAGTCGTCGATCTTCTCGGTCATCACGGGGGATCGGCAGCCCAACGTGGGCGCGGTAGCCCGGAAGCCGGGGATGCGGCATGCGCTCCTTGACCAGCACCGGGCCTTCGAAGGGGCCACCACGGTGTGGCAGGCCGGCGCCGCAGCGTGGCGCGAGGTGATTGCGCTCGAGCAGAGCATCGCTGAACAGGCGATGCAGCTGGGGGAGCTGGGCGACAAGATCACCGACGACATGCTGGAGAAGTTCGGGCGCGATCAG
The DNA here is from genome assembly GCA_039797155.1 of Gemmatimonadota bacterium. Lineage (GTDB taxonomy): Bacteria > Gemmatimonadota > Gemmatimonadetes > Gemmatimonadales > Gemmatimonadaceae > Gemmatimonas. The sequence continues at coordinate 3,742 of JBDKIJ010000429.1, forward strand.
GAGCGGTTTGCCGACATGGGCGGCTACGAGTACCACGCGCGCGTTGACGCGGTGTTGCAGGGGCTCGGGTTTGACGCCGAGGAGTCGAAGACGCGGCTGGTGGCGACGCTGAGCGGTGGCGAGCGCGGACGGGTGGGGCTTGCGGCGCAGCTGATTGCGCCGGCCGATCTGCTCATGCTCGACGAGCCCACCAACCACCTGGACCTCGACACCATTCACTGGCTGCAGGAGTGGCTCAAGGAGGCCGGTGAAACGGTGCTGGTGGTGTCGCACGATCGTGCGTTTCTCGATGCGATTTGCACGCACATTCTGCACATCGAAGCCAAGACCAGCGAGTGGTACAAGGGGAACTACAGCCAGTTCGTGCCGCAGCGTGCTGAGCGTCGGCTGACGCGCGATCGCGAAATTGAAAAGCAGCGCGCGTATGTGAAAAAGGAGGAGGAGTACATTCGGCGGAACATCGCCGGGGTGAATTCCTTCCAGGCGAAGGGGAAGCGGAAGCGCCTTGAGCGCCTCCCGCGTCTCGCGCCGCCGCCGGGTGACCCGGCCGCGATGTCGCTCGAGTTCAAGGTGAACGAGCGCGGTGGCGATCAGGTGATTGATGTGAAGGAGCTGCGCGTGGAGGTCCCCGGGCGTGTGTTGGTGGACGACTTCACCGCCGTACTGCGGCGCAATGATTTCGTCGCCCTCGTTGGCCCCAACGGTGCCGGTAAGTCGTCGTTCATTTCGACGATCATGGGGGACCGCGAGGCGGCCGCGGGGCAGGCGCGGATCGGCAGCTCCATCACGCCGGCGTATTTCCGCCAGGACTTGGGTGACCTCCCGCTCGATGTGTCGATGTACGACGCGATTCAGTCGCAGCGGCCGCTGTGGAGCCGTGGGGCCGTACAGAACCACCTCGGCGCGTTCGGTTTCACGCAGGAGGAGGTCTTCCGCGAGATCCGCACGCTCAGCGGCGGCGAGCGCGCGCGCATGGCGCTGGCGCTCATGACGTTGAGTGGGGCGAATCTGCTGGTGCTCGACGAACCGACCAATCACCTCGACGTCGAGAACATCGAGGTGCTGGAAGATGCACTCGGCGAATACGAAGGGACCGTGTTGATCGTGAGCCACGACCGCGCGTTCCTGCGTGAAGTGGCGACGCGGGTCTGGTGGTTCGAGGGGACGCAGCTCAAGGACTACGATGGACCGTTTGTTGAATGGGAAGCGACGCAGGAGAAGCGGCGGTAGCGTCTGCCGGTGGCTGTGACCCTGTTGTGAGATAGACCCCATGATCCATAACGAGCGTCATCGGACTGAACATATCGGTTGGCTGCGCGCTGCCGTCCTCGGCGCCAACGACGGGCTCATCTCGACGGCGAGTCTGATCATCGGGGTGGCGGCGTCGGGGACCGATCGTGCCGCCGTGCTGGTCGCCGGCGTGGCTGGACTGGTCGCCGGCGCGATGTCGATGGCGGCGGGCGAGTATGTGTCGGTGAGTTCGCAATCGGACACCGAACAGGCCGACCTTGCGCGCGAGCGACATGAGCTGGCCACCATGCCCGAACATGAGCTCAAGGAGCTGACGGCGATCTACGTACAGCGCGGACTCACTCCGGAGCTTGCCCACGAGGTCGCCGTGCAACTTACCGCCCATGATGCGCTCGGCGCACACGCGCGTGACGAACTCGGATTATCGGAGATTACGGCGGCGAAGCCGCTGCAGGCCGCGATGTCGTCGGCGGCCGCATTTGCGGTGGGTGCCGTGCTCCCGGTGACATTGGCCGCATTCGTTCCACACGCGTGGCTCATTCAGCTGGTGATTGGCGGAACGCTCGTGCTGCTCACTGCGCTCGGTGCGGTAGCTGCGCAGGTGGGAGGCGCGGCGGTGGGCCGTGGGGCGTTTCGTGTGGTGTTCTGGGGCGCGTTGGCGATGGCGGCGTCGGCCGGCGTGGGGCGGCTATTCGGGACGACGGTCGCGTAGATCCGCAAGACCGAGTTGCTGCACGACGGCCATTCGGTCGACCACTTGGCGGTGCCCCGTGATAAGGCCATTGAGGAAGTAGTACATGGTCATCCCCTGCACGGCGATGCCACGGCCTGTCGCGGGTATTGGCCCCATGGGCTGCGTGTGCGTGCCGAGCATGCGCCACGAAATCGCAACGCAATCACCGTCGGCGATCGTTTCGGCGATTTCGAAGCGCAGGTCAGGGAACGGCGCGCGTGACGTCAGCAGACGTTCCTTGAATTGGTCACGCGAGAGCGTCGCCCCCTCCCACGGATCGCCGGGATCGCTGTGGATCGTGTACGCGTCAGCGAGGAATCGGTCCACCGCCGCGGCGTCTCCACGGTTCCAAACAGACTCCATGAAATCCCGGAGTGTGCGGGTGTTCTCTGTCATGCGAACAGGGTGTGGTGTGTGGGTGGCACCGATGATCCGGCAGGGGAAGAAGTTGACCGAATGACAACCCAGATCGCGTTTCGAAAGAATGCAGGCCGGTGCGTGAGGCGATAAGGACCACTGACCCAGTCACACATCGTGTGTGTCGTCGGAGCAGTACATGCTCGGCACGCACTGGATTCCGGGCATGCAATTCACTCGGACTTTCTCGTTGCTCTGTATTCTGGTCGTACTGCCCGCGCTGCATGGCGCCGGCGGCGCGCCCGTCACGGCTGCTGGTGCCCCACCGGTGCTCTTCCTCGGGGCGCAGTTGGATCCGATCATTCCCGCTGCGCGGGTAAAAGCCTCTGCGACAGCAACGCCTACGGGGACTTACGAGGAGCGGCCAACGAGGGGCACACCCTCATGGTTCGCGCCGGTGCGTTGCGCGCGGTGCCGTGGCTGTTGCAGCACGCGCGTCGATAGGGGGACTGGGGAGCGCGTGCAGCGTTGCCGGATCATCCAAATCGCTGACGGGTGCGCGCTCGTCCGCACGTCGTGCGATGAGATAGGCGGCGACGGCCGACCCGGTGCCAAGCACCACACCGGGCAGCAGCAGTGCGGACGTGATCGTGCCGATCGGATAGCGGCCGCCCTCGACGCTGGCCAGGCCGAGCGTCACCAGCGTGAGTGGCACCAGGCTGAGCAGGATGCCGCCGATAGCCCCCCACGCGGCGAAATGGCGAAGCGAGAGTTCGCGGAATCGGCGGCGCTGTCCCATCACGCTGGTGACGAGGCCGAAGAGCATGCCACCGATGAATCCCGGGACGCCGAGTGCGGGGAGCGGGGCATCGAACGCCGTGAAGAACACGTCCCACGGCAGAAACGGCGTCGCAAGGCTTGAAACACCGATCAGGAGCCCAAGAAACGCCCAAAGGAGTGCCCAGAGCACGCCCATGCCAAAGATGCCGCGAAATCGTCGCCAGATCATGCCAGAACTTTATAACAAAAAGTACTTGACGACAAGCGCCCGGCCGCTGATACTGCTGGGTATGTCCGATCTGCCCAGGGCGGTGTCTTCGCACGCCGCCGAGACGCCGCCCGCGCTACACGACCGTGCGATGCAGGATCTGTCGTTCATTCGGCGGACGATGGAGGGGGCGGCGTCCTTCACGGATGTACCGGGGTGGGGAGTGGTCGGTGCGGGCGGCGTAGCCTTGCTGGCGGCGCCCGCGGCCGCCATGCAGCCAACCGATGTGCGTTGGTTGAGCGTGTGGATCGGCACCGCCATCCTCGCCGGCCTGATCGGCGCGCTCACCATGTGGCGGAAGATGCGTCGCCGCGTGGCGGCGTCAGGGGCTGACCTGTTGAGCGTGCCGGCGCGGCGCTTTCTGCTCGGCTTCTGGCCGGCCATTGCAGCGGGCGCTCTGCTAACTCTCGCGCTGATCGATGTCACGACGCCGGGTGTCGACGCACACGTTGCGCATCGCGTGTTGCCCGGGCTGTGGTTGCTGCTGTACGGGGTCGGGATCACCACGGCGGGCGCACACTCGGTACGTGCGGTGCCGCTGCTCGGCCTCGCCTTCATGCTGTTTGGTACCATCGCGCTCGTGTGGCCTTCCGCACCACGCGACGTCATGATGGCGCTGGGGTTTGGCGTGCTGCAGGTGGCCTTCGGCTTCTATATCGCACGCCGTTACGGCGGATGAGGTGTTGACCATGGCGAAGCCGAAACGCTCCCTCCAGACCACGCGTGACATCGGTGCGGATCCTGCAGGTCACGCCGCCGAGCCGCGTCCGATGCTGATGGCACAGGACGGAGATCCTGCGATGCCACTCGCCCTTGATCGACTGATTCATGAGCGCGTACGCCTCGCGATCGTCAGCGCCCTCGCCGTGCACGAGTCGCTCACGTTCAACGAACTCAAGGCGCTCCTCGAGACGTCCGACGGCAACGTCTCCGTACACGCCCGCAAGCTGGAAGATGCCGGCTACATCACTTGTACAAAAGGCTTCGACGGTCGGGTGCCCCGGACCGAGTATCGTCTGGCGCCCGTTGGCCGTCGTGCCCTTGAGCATTATCTCGCCCACATGGAAGCACTTATTCGTCGCGTCGGCGGCAGGGACTTCAGCCAATGAATCACTTCGCTACAATGACCAAGCGCGCACCGTCCCCTCTTCCGTCGCACGTTGCCGTCATCATGGATGGCAATGGCCGCTGGGCCACCAGGCGCGGGCGTCCACGTTGGATGGGGCATGTCCGGGGCGCACACACGGCGCGCGAGCTGGTGGCGCAATGCGCGCGACTCGGCATTCCGCAACTCACGCTCTATGCCTTCTCCAGCGACAACTGGAAACGACCGCGCGAGGAGGTGGGATTTCTGCTGGACCTCTTTGCGTCCCATCTCGAGCGCCAGTTGAAATCACTCTTGCAGCATGGCATCCGGCTGTCGATCATTGGCCGTCGTGATCGACTTCCTGCCGCGTTGGTGGCGGCGATGGAAGAAGCCGAAGGGCGTACTGTACATGGCACGCGACTACATCTGCGTGTAGCGATCGATTATTCAAGCCGTGCGGCGATCGCGCAGGCCTTTGCGGATGGGAGTGCCGGCTCCACGTTCGGGGTTGCCGCGGAGAACGGCAGTGGCTTGCTACCTCCCGTCGATCTGCTGATACGTACGGGAGGTGAACGGCGATTGTCGGACTTCCTGCTTTGGGAGTGCGCCTACGCCGAATTGGCGTTTCTCGACGTGAACTTCCCGGATCTTTCCACGAAGGATGTCGATGCGGTGCTCGCCGATTATGCCGCGCGTGATCGGCGTTTCGGCGGCGTGACGGTGCCTCCGCTCGAGAGCATGACCCGGGCTACCTCAACACGCTGACGGCAAACGAACTGATGCAGCTGCACACTCGTCCTACGCATCGCACTGGGCGCTTCGCCACGATTGGCGATGCGGCCACCGCACGGGTCTGCTGGTTCGTGCTACACGGGTACGGGCAACTGATCGAACGGGTCCTGCGGCGATTCGAAGGCGTGGTGCCCCCCGATACGTACCTCGTGGCACCGGAAGGGCTGTCACGCTTCTACACCCAGATGCCGCGTCCCGATGGGAGTCATCTCGATCTCGTCGGCGCCACCTGGATGACGCGCGCGTCGCGTGACGACGACATCGCTGATGCCCTGCGATGGCTCGAGCAGATTCGACAGGAGACCACGGCGCTCTTGCCGGCAGGCATACCGGTCGGCGTGCTCGCCTTCTCGCAGGGCGTGGCGATGGCCACGCGCTGGCTCGCGATGGAAACGTTTACCGCATCGCAATTCGTCGCCTGGGCCGGGCGTCCGGCGGTTGATGTCGACGAGGCGCCACTCGCCCGCCAACTGGCTGTGGCGCAGGTGACGCTGGTCGCCGGCGATGCCGACCCCTTCGTGAGCGACACGGCGCGCGACGAGGTGCTGGCGATCCTGCGGCGGTGGCAGCCCGCCGCGCAGACGATGACGTTCGCGGGCGGGCATCATCTCGACCCCGCCACCCTCGGCATCCTCCTCGCGCTCTCGGCCCGCTAGCTCTTCGCGCTAGCTCGGCGCGCGAGAAGGGTGTGGCCTGCTAGTGGCCTCTACGCGGCGTACCAGAGCGCCGGAAGACCAGGCCTGGCACGGACCAGGGTCGCAAGGGTCCCAT
>JBDKIJ010000430.1:0-5830 GCA_039797155.1 Gemmatimonadota bacterium
CGGGCAGCCGCGCCATCGCCCGGAACAGATCGCCCATGGGCTGTGGCATGCGCGCGAGATCCTGGGCGGTCACGGTATGCGACGTCACAAGCGCGGAGTCGATCCGCCGCATCATGACGGGGAGCACCAGCATCGTGTTCAAGGCCTGCGCACGCGTACTGTCGCGCACAGGCCGGCTCGGGAGCGTATCGCGTGACGACGACTGCGCGCGTGCCGTGCTGGAGATACCCATGACGCCCACCAGCACGAGCCCGAGGTGCATGCCGGTCCAACGGCGCATCGCGACCGACAATTACGGCACGCGCTCCATATCCAGCGCCTTCTTCACCGCGGCATAGGCATCGACGAGGCCACCAGTGCGCGACAGCCTCGCGAAGGGGACACGCTGCGGACTTCCCGGCAGCACGACCTGCAGATCCGGGAACGTCCGCACCGTCGACAGCATGATCTCCTTCGCCTGCAGCGCCGTCATCGACGGGAAGTACGCCATCAGCAGCGCCGCGACGCCGCTTACCACCGGCGCGGCCATGCTGGTGCCGCTCTCGCGCTTCACACCGCCCCCCGGGACGGTCGACAGAATGTCGACGCCCGGCGCGAACAGATCCACACGGCTCTGGCCGTAATTCGAGAAGGGCGCGACGAGCTGGTCCTGCCCCTTCCACGAGCTGGCACCGACTTCCAGCCAATGTGTCGCGCGCGTGCCGTCGGTATACACCGGCGTCGGGAAGGACGGATCGACATCGTTGTTCGCGGCTTCGTTGCCGGCCGCATGCACCAGCAACACGCCCTTCGAGGACGCATAGCGCACGGCGCTGTCCACGACGGCCTTCGACGGGGACCACGCCTTACCGAAGCTCATGTTGATGATCTGCGCGCCGTTGTCGACGGCGTAGCGGATCGCGCGCGCGACATCTTCGTCACGCTCATCCCCATCGGGGACCGCGCGGACCGTCATCAGCTGCACGTTGGGCGCAATGCCCTGCACGAGCGATTGGCCATTTCGCACGGCGCCGATGATCCCCGCGACGTGCGTCCCGTGCGACGCATCGGGGCCCATCACGTCGCGGGAGCCGATGCCCAGCATGGCGCCACGCGGCTGGTACAAGGTGTCGAGGCTGTACTTGGCCTGCGACTCATACACCTTGCGCGCTTCGCTGATGACGTCGGGGGTGATGTCGTTGGCCGCCAGTTGCAGGAACATGCTCTTGGCCTGCTGCACCGGTGGCGTCGACGCCGGGATCGCCCGTACCGTCGCGGTCGTCAACGGCTGTCCGTTCAACAGCGGCGTCAAGGTCGCCACGACCCGATCGAGCGCCGCCCCGATGTTCCGGACCTGCTGGAGCGTCCCGGTGACTTCCTGGACCTTCTCCTGATACGCCGCCGACACGGAGTCACAGCGCGTCGCCGAGGGCTTGGCGATCCCGCGCCCCGCCGGCTGCCCGCGACAGGCCGCGTAGACGCGCGTGACCTCGAACGTCTCGGGGCCGATGGTCTCGCCAGTCGGGGTCGCCAGCGTGTTCCATCCCCACGTGTCGTCGACATACCCGTTCCGATCGTCATCTCGCCCGTTCCCGGCGATTTCCTTCGCATTCTTCCACGCAACGCCCCGGAGCATCGCATGCGTCGTATCCAGACCACCATCGATCACGGCGACGATGACCTGCCGCTTCGGCGTTCGATTGCCGAGCAGTTCACGGATCGCCCGCTCAGAGCCAATGCCGAGGACGCCATCCGTTTCGAAGGCGCGTCGATGCCAGTCGGCGAGCGCGCTGTCCGGGCCCTGCTCAACCTTGGGGGCCGGCTCGGCGGCTGGTGGGTCGGCTGGTGGCGACACCGTGATGGGCGGCTGCATCACCGGGGTCGGTGCCGTGGTGGACGGCCGGGCGCAGGCGCCGAGCGCGAGCAGGGCAATCGCCGAGAACGAACGCAGCGGGAGGGCGGAGATAGGCATATCGAAAAGTACCCCATCCGACCATTGGTCGTGCCTGCCACGGCCGCATGGTGGCCTAGGGCCATCGGCTCGCCACGCGCCGAGCTTGGCGTGATATTGGGGACGTGATTCCGTCCGTGGTCGCCGGCGGTGCGGCGACCTCTCCGTTCCCCCCGCAGGAGCTGCCGTGGACACCCCGATCGATTTTCTCGAGCAGGCAGAAGCCGAGCTCGCCGCCATCGACTTTGACGAAGCCGCGGCCGGTCTCGACCGTCGCCAGTTCATGTTCCGCTCGCTCGTCGCTGCAGCGGCCAGCACCTTCGGGGCACAGGCAGCAGGTGCCCAGGCGCCGCGCGCCTGGTACGATGGCACGAATGGGATCTGGTCCTCCCTCCAGCCGCCCGCCCAGCAGCAGCCCCCCGTGGCACTCGGGAACGGCGAGGCCCCGGCGCTCCAGTTCATGCCGTATCCGCATGGCACCGGCGCGCTCATGGAGAAGCTGATCACGGAGCGCGGTGCCGCGGCGTTCAAGCGCTCGACCTTCACCGTCGAGCCGTGGGTCGGCGCCGTCCCCACCGATCCGGAGACGCTCGCGTTTCTGCCGGCGCATCGCATCGCGGCACTTATCAAATCGCGCAAGCTGACGTCGCGCCGTATCACCGACATCTACATCGAGCGCCTCGAGCGACTGAATCCGAAGCTCAACTGCGTCGTCACGCTGCTCGCCGACAAGGCGCGTGCTGAAGCCGATGCGCGAGACAAGGAACTTGCCGCCGGCAAGTACCGTGGCCCGCTCCACGGTGTGCCGTACGGGCTCAAGGATCTCTTCGCGACGAAGGGGGATCCCACCACGTGGGGCACCGCCGACTTCAAGGACCGCATCTTCGACTACGATTCGGAGATCGTGGTGCGTTTGCGCGAGGCGGGCGCGATCCTGGTCGCGAAGCTCTCGACGGGGCTGTTCGCGCAGAACGACTGGTGGTTTGGTGGGCGCACCAACAATCCGTGGAATCTGAACATCGGGTCCAGCGGCTCGTCGACGGGCCCGGGCTCCGCAACGGCGGCTGGCTGCGTGGCGTTCTCCATCGGCACGGAAACGCAGGGGTCGATCGTGTCACCGTCGATCCGCAACGGCATCAGTGCGCTGCGTCCGACCTACGGCCGTGTGAGCCGTCATGGCGGCATGGTGCTGTCGTGGTCGCAGGATCGCGTGGGGCCGATGTGCCGCACCGTCGAAGACTGCGCGATGGTGTTCAACGTGCTCCACGGCGTGGACACCAAGGATTCGAGCACGGTCATGACCCCGTTCAACTTCGATCGTGCCATCCCGTTGGCGAAGCTGCGCATCGGGGTCGATCCCAATGCCCCGAAGGAACTGGTTGATGGGCTCAAGGCGCTCGGCCTCAAGCCGCGCGACATCGGCCCGCGCCCGACGGTGACTGGCATCGGTGGCGGCGGATTGAACGTCGAGTACGCGGCGGCCTTCGATAGCTACGTGCAGCAGAAGGCCAAGCAGTTCGGCCTCGATTTGAATACGGTGGCGGAGCGTCCGGCCGGCCCCGGTGCCAACGCGCCATACGGCAACACGCCGCCCGCGCGCCCCAAGGGTATTGAGGAAGGACAGCAGAATCCGATGGCCCCCGCCGATTGGAATCCGCGCTTCGTCGGTGGGCGCACCATCCGCGCTTTCGACTTCGTGAACAATCAGCGCCGTCGTCTGCTGCTCGTGCAGCAGTGGGGCGAGTTCATGAAGGATCTCGACGGCTTCATCGGTGGGCCGAGTGCTGACGTCGCACCCAACGCGCAGACCGGGCATCCGTGTGTGGTGCTGCCGTACAAGTTCGATGTCCCGAACTTCGGCGGTATGGGCGGTGGCAACAACGCCCCGGCGCCCACGTATCAGCCGCAGCCGATCTGTGCGGTCATCACGGGCAACCTCTACAACGATGACCTGATCCTGTCGATCGCCCATCAGTTCCAGAAGAAGTCCGACTTCCACGCGCGCAGGCCGAACCTTGGATAAGTCACGGCTCCCGAGTCGTCACGCCACCGAAGGGCCCGAGCGGGCCCCCCATCGTGCGTTCTATCACGCGATGGGGTTCTCCGCCGAGGAGATCGCGCAGCCGATCGTCGGCGTGGTGTCGAGTTGGAACGAGGCGGCGCCGTGCAACATCGCGCTCAAGCGGCAGGCCGAAGTGGCCAAGCGTGGCGTGGCGAAGGGCGGTGGCATTGCCCGCGAGTTCACCACCATCACCGTCACCGATGTGATCGCGATGGGGCACGAGGGAATGAAGGCCTCGTTGCCCAGTCGCGAGATCATTGCCGACTCGGTGGAGCTCACCGTGCGCGGACATTGCTATGACGCGCTCGTCGGGATCGCGGGGTGTGACAAGACGCTCCCCGGGCTCATGATGGCGATGGTGCGGCTCGATGTGCCGAGCGTGTTCCTCTACGGTGGATCCATTCTACCGGGTCGGTGGCACGACAAGGATGTGACCGTCCTCGACGTGTTCGAAGCGGTTGGTGAGCACGCGGTCGGTCGGGTCTCCGACGCGGAACTGAAGGCGCTGGAGAAGGCGGCGTGTCCGGGTGCTGGTTCCTGCGGTGGGCAGTATACCGCGAATAGCATGGCGTATGTCGGCGAAGCGATCGGCCTCGCGTTGCCGGGGTCTGCCAGCCCGCCGGCGTCATACGAATCGCGCGATCTGTTCGCTGAGCGGGCAGGGGAGGCCGTCATGCGCCTTGTGCGTGAGGGGCCGCGTCCTCGGCAGATCGTCACTCGTAAGGCACTCGAGAATGCGGCCGCGGTGGTCGCGGCGACGGGCGGGTCCACCAACACGGCACTGCATCTGCCGGCCATTGCGCACGAGGCCGGAATCGCGTTCGATCTGTTCGATGTCGCGGAGATCTTCCGTCGGACGCCGCTGATTGCCGATCTCAAGCCGGGCGGGCGCTACCTGGCGAAGGATGTGCATGACATCGGCGGTGTGCCCGTGATTTTGAAGGCACTGCTCGATGGCGGATTCCTGCACGGCGATTGTCTCACCGTGACGGGGCGCACGATGGCGGAGAATCTTGCCGACGTGGCGATGCCGGAGAATCAGCGGGTCGTGGTGCCGGTGTCGGAGGCGTTCTCGCAGACGGGCGGGCTGGTGGGATTGCGGGGGAACCTGGCGCCCGATGGTGGCATCGTGAAGATCGCAGGGCTCAAGCATCTCACGCATCGTGGACCGGCGCGCGTTTTCGATAGCGAGGAAGCGTGCTTCGCGGCGGTCATGGCGCGCGACTATGCGGCGGGCGATGTGCTGGTGATCCGCTACGAGGGGCCAAAGGGTGGCCCGGGGATGCGCGAGATGTTGAGCACGACCTCGGCGATCTACGGGCAGGGGATGGGCGAGCAGGTCGCGCTCATCACCGATGGTCGTTTCTCCGGGGCGACGCGCGGTCTATGCGTCGGGCATCTAGGGCCCGAGGCGGCCGATGGCGGGCCGATTGCGCTGCTGCGTGACGGGGACATCATCGCGATCGACGCGATGGCCGGCACGATGCACGTTGAGCTCAGCGATGAGGAGCTGGCAGCGCGCCGCGCCGATTGGACGCCGCGCCACTCCAACCATCAGAGCGGCGCGTTGTGGCGGTATGCACAGACGGTGGGACCGGCGCGTTACGGGGCGGTCGTGCACCCCGGTGGCCAGGCCGCCACGCACGTGTATATGGATGCTTAACGCATCTCGGCTTCCTGCCCCCTGATCATCCTTCTCCCTGCTACCCGCGATACGCACACCACAGCGGAAACAGGGAGAAGGGCTTCAGGGGGCGGGGAGCAGGCAACACATCGCGAACTGTTCAGCTGATCGGCTTCTTGGGTGCGAAGACGTTCGGAATGCCGAGCTTCTCGAG
>JBDKIJ010000431.1:0-2689 GCA_039797155.1 Gemmatimonadota bacterium
CGTAGAGAAGTTCTACCGGGACGCGAAGATCGGCACGATCTATGAGGGTACCAGCAACATGCAGCTGCAGACGATTGCCAAGGCCGTGCTCCGCTAGCATCACCGCCTTCCCCACGTGCGACTGGCCGTTGTCATTCCCGTAAGGAACCGGGCCGCGCTCCTCACGCGCTGCCTGTCAGCGTTGACGGCGGCCATTCACGACGCCACACTGGCGGGGCACACGGTCGACGTCGTCGTGGCGGACAACGGATCGCACGACGAAACGGTACGTGTGGCGAGGGAGCATATGCCGACCGTGCGCGTGACATACAGCATGGCGGCATGTGTCGGAGGGGTGCGGAACGACGGCGCACGCGCTGCGTTGGCATTGGACGCCGCGGCACCCGACGCCGTGGTGTTTCTTGACGCGGACTGTCTTGTGCCTCCCGATTTTCTCCGGAGTTGCGTCGACGTCTTTGCGGAGAGCGGCGCCGACGCCGTCGGATGTGAAGTGTACGCCCCGAAGGATGGGCATTGGACGGAACGCGCGTGGGACGCCCTGCATCGCCCCGGCGGTGACGGCCCGCGGCACTACATCAACTCGGCGTGCTTCGCGATACGGCGGGAGGCGTTCGAAGCCATCGGCGGGTTTGATGCGACTCGGACCAGCAGCGAAGATGTCGACATCTGCCAGCGCCTCGTGGCGTGGGGTGGAAGCCTGTTCCAAAGCGAGCGTCTGGCCGTCCTGCATCTGGGCAATCCACAGACGCTCCGTGATTTCTGGTTCCGTATCGTCTGGCACAACGAGGGCGTATTTGATGCACACGGGCGCATGCAGCGCGCCCCGATGATCTACGCGACGCTACTTCACGGGATCGTGCTCACCCTGTGTATCGCCCTGGCCGCCGCACGCATGGCGGTCGCCCCATGGCAGTCGATCGGTCTACTGTTTGCTGGTTTCCTACTGACGCCAACGCTCTTCGTGCTGGCTCGGCAGCGCCAGTTCCGTCGACGGATGCCACTCCTCGCGTCAACGGCGCTCATGTCGCTCACCTTTCCCGCACGGCTGCATGGAATGGCCCGGGGTTGGCTGCGACGTGGCGACGCGCCGCGGTATACCGCCTCGTGAAGTTGGACTGCCGAAGCCATCACCCGGAAGGACAGCTCGCACAGTCGATGTGCTGATGAGCATGCCGATAAGCGTGCTGGTGAGTGTGTTGCTGATTCTGCTCGCCACCCTCTCCCCATGGCTTGGCATTGCTCCGATGCGCATCCCGTCGGCATGGTGTTTGGCGTGCGGCGGCGCATGGGTGATGGATGCCGTGAGCAACATCCTTCTGTTTCTGCCATTGGGTCTTTCGCTTGGCTCGCGCATGTGGCGTGTACGCGGGATCGCGCTCTCGGCATTCGCGCTGTCGTTTTTCGTGGAGACCATGCAGTCGTTTGGCATTCCACCATCGCGATCGCCCTCGGCCAGCGACTTGGTGACCAACACGACGGGCGCGATAATCGGTGCCCTGCTGTGGCAATACGGGCGTTCCCTGTTGTGCCCGACGCCGCGGCAGGCCCGCTGGTTGAGCGCCGGGGGTATCACGGTCTCCGTGCTGACCATCTCGCTCACGACGCTCGCCCTGACCCCGCGGCGCCCGGCCAGTGCCGACGCCACGCCCCTTCGGCCGAGTCGATTTTCTTATGCGCCGGGGTACGGGTGGTATGGAGGTCGGTTGACGGAAGTCGTCCTCAACGGCCGGCATATGCCGCATCATGGCGATGGTCCGGTCGTCGTTGAGAGTAGTCCCGTTCCCGACTCCCTGTTGATTAGCGCGACGCTTCGAGGGCGCGACGCCGCGTCCTACACCCGTGCGATGGTCTTCGTGCATGCGGCGGACGACACCTTGCCCGATGTAGCCCTCTCGCAGCGTGGCGACCACCTCGAACTACACGTCGAACGTCGCGGATCGGACTGGGGGCTGTATATGCCGTACGTGCGCCTACCGCAGGTATTGCATGACCGCGCAACCATCGATGCCCAGCCGATGCAGATCAACGCCGTCGCCACTCACGGTTTTCTTCGGCTCTGGGCGAACAGTGAGACCACGAGCGTGATCCGGTCGCTTTCGCTCTCGCCGACCCTGGGATGGAGCATGCTCCAGAGCCTGATTGGCCCCACGCATCCGATGGCGCCAGTCATTCACCTGCTTTGGTTGATGACGCTGGTCCTGCCGATCGGGTGGTGGAATGCACGGACCGCGCACCCGCGCGCGGCGGCGGGGATTGCCATGCTGGCTCTCGCTTCAGCATGCGTTCTACCCGCGTGGATGGTGCGACTTCCCCTACCGTCGCTGACGGATGGACTGACCATGTGTGCGCTGCTGATCACAGGGATGATCGTGTCCCGTCGGACCCGAACCCCGACGGCACGCGAGTATATTTCAGTATGATCGATTCGATCGTTGTCGTATTCGACCTGCTGCTGATGGTTGTCCGCCCGCTGGTGTTCGCGAGCGGCGTGGTCGCCCTAGCCGCCGCCGCCGGCTCCTGGGCGGTACGCACCCGACGGCTCTCGCCTTTTTCGCCGATCGCGCGATTCATTCGTACCGCGATCGACCCCTGGCTGATCACCCCCATGGAACGGCGACTTCTACGCGCCGGGGGCACGCCGTACGCCGCGCCATGGTGGGCGCTCGCGCTGGTCGTGATCGGTGGACTC
>JBDKIJ010000432.1:0-2536 GCA_039797155.1 Gemmatimonadota bacterium
GCACCAAGCACGACATGAGACGTCTCCACTTGGAGCAACCCACCCCGCCCCTGCACACCGGGCACAGGCTTGAGCATCGCATCGCGGGCATTCACGGCAAGATTGAGCAGCACCTGCTCCATCTGGCTTTTGTCCGCGCGGATGAGCGGCAGGTCGGTGGCGAGATGTACATCTAATACGATCTCCTCCCCGATCACCCGACGCAGCAATGTCCCCGCATCGTGCACGACCGTGCTGAGATCGAGGAGCACCGGCGCAATCGGCTGTTTGCGGCTGAAGGCCAACAGTTGACGCACCAGTTCACTCGCGCGCTGCGCGGCACTGCCGATTTCGGTGAGATCCGGAATCGCCGGATGATCCTTCCCCACGGCATTCTTGGCGAATTCCAGATTCGCCATGATCACCGTAAGCAGGTTGTTGAAGTCATGCGCGACACCGCCGGCCAGCTGTCCAACGGCTTCCATTTTCTGCGACTGATGAAGTCGTTCGGCCAACTGCTCGCGCTCGGTATCGTCCTCCATGACGCCAACCATGCGGATCACGCGCCCCTCGGGATCACAGGCGACAAACCCGCGATCGACGACGGTGGCGTAGTGGCCATCGAAACAGCGGAATCGATAGGTGGCATGCCAGGCGCGGCCTGGATTGATCGTGTGCAGCAGTGCATCGAGCAGCGCGACGACCGCCTCCCGATCGTCCGGATGAATCCGCTCCCGCCACCAATCAGCATGGGAGGACTCTACCGTGGTGACGTAGCCGAAGACCCGCTCCATCCCCTCGCTCCACAGCGTGGCCCCGGTGGCCACATCCCAATCCCAGATGGCAGCGTCGGTGGCGCGAGCGGCCAGCGCATAGCGCTCCTCACTGGAGCGCAGCGCCATTAGCGCCCGTTCATAGCGCGCCTGCTGATCGGCGCGGCGTTCGGCGCCATGGCGGCGTTCGGTATAGGGGGGAAAGACCGTGCCCCCAGTCGTGGATGTGGTCACGACTGGGGGCAAAGCAAGTTTCGTACACCAGCGTGCGCGGGGTCACACCGCGTCGACGCCGAGCACTACGGTACGCCTTACATCGCCGTGCGACGGGTATCCTGCGGCTTCACTTCAATGGCCTTGTGTCCGTTCTTGCGCAGGATTTCATCGACCGGCGGGAGCAGATCCTTGTACGCCTTCCGCAGCTCGACGAGGTACGTCTCGAGCTCGGCCGTGAGCTTGTTGAAGACCACCTGCGACTGCCGCGTCGGACGTGCTTCGGTGCTGCCCACGACGCCTGCCAACGCTGCGATCTGGTTGTTCACCTTGATCGGGAAGTTGAGCGGGTCCTGCGAGCTCTGGTTCTGCACCTGATAGATCTCGGCTTCCATCGCGCTGATCTTGCTGTCGAGTGCCTTGACGAGCTCGGCATAGCGCGCGGAGTCCGGGCCCACCTTGCCGCGATAGCTGTCCGCCTGCTGACGCACGTACCGCACCGTCTTCACGGCATCATTGGCGTCGGTGGTGCGATCGCGGATCTGCATCAGCAGCTTGTACTGCGCGACGAGATCAGCGGCCGTGGCGTCGCTGCGCGGGTCCTTCTTCACCAGCAGGGTCTGCTCGCCGGCCACGGTGCCATCGACGAGGAGACGGACCTTGTAGTTCCCCGGCAGGATGAGCGGCCCGTTGGTGACGCCGGCCCACATGATCATCCCGTTGAACGTCGACGCGTCGCTTTCGCGGAGATTCCACGAGAAGCTGTTCATCCCCGACTTGTTGGTCGGTGGCGCATCGGCGGCCACGCTGCGACGACCGCCTGGTGCCGCGGCACCACCAGCCCCCGCGGTATCACTGGAGAAGGAGCGCACGGTGCGTCCGGTCGAATCGCGGAACTCTACGGTGACCTTCTTGGCGGCATCCTTCAGCCAGTAGTACACGATCGCGCCATTCGGCGGATTCTGCCCCACCGGCGCATCGCCACCGCGTCCGCCCCAGCCACCGCCCCAGTTGATGCGGTAAGCCGCGCGCGGCGCAAACAGATGCGCCTTCGAGGCCATCACCGACGCCGCCATCTGCCGCAGCACGCTGATGTCATCGATGACGTAGAAGGAACGGCCGTGCGTCGCCGCAATGAGATCGCCTTCCTTGATGGCGAGATCATGAACCGGCACGATCGGCAGATTGCGGCGGAGCGAGAACCAGGTCGCGCCATCATCGAGCGACGCATAGATCCCGCGCTCCGTGCCCGCGAACAGCAGCCCCGGGCGCACCTCGTCCTCGCGAATCACGCGCGTGAACTCGGTATTCGGAATGCCGCTGTTAATGCGGGTCCAGCTACGGCCGTAGTCGGTCGTCTTGAAGAGATACGGCTCCTGATCGTCCATCTGGAAACGGTTCGCCGCGACGTACGCCGTGCCGGCATTGAAGTGCGACGCTTCGATGATGGAGATGCGCGCCCACTCGCGCTCCTTGAGGAGCGGCGGCGTGACGTTGGTCCACGTGGCGCCGCCGTTGCGCGTGACATGCACGAGCCCGTCGTCTGTGCCGGCCCAGATGGTCCCCTTGGC
>JBDKIJ010000433.1:0-4444 GCA_039797155.1 Gemmatimonadota bacterium
GGGCGTCGAACCACCGACATCGCCCTGCATGATGACATTGCCGCGGCAGCCGCGCAGTACTTGATGCCGATCCTGCAGCACATCTGGCAGCATCGTCGGCGCGATTGGCCGAATCAGGATGCCTCCGACGCGGTGGAGCTCGCCGCGCTCGCTGTCCGGCATCCGCGCACGACATTTCTGTTGGCGCACATCGGCGGCGGCGGCGACTGGGCGCATACCAACCCCGCGGTGCGCGATGTCCCCAACATCGTGATGGACTTCTCGGGCAGTGGGATTGATCGTGGCATGATTGACGAAGCGCTGCGCTGGGTCGGCGCGAGGCGTCTTCTCTGGGCGTGCGATCTGACGCTGTGCACCGGACTGACCAAGCTGCGCGCGCTCGCCTACACCGGAGCCACGGACGACGAGATCGCCGACATGCGGTGGCGCAACGCCGTGCGGATCTTCCCCACCGGGACCTTCGATGCGGCGCTCGGATTTTCGACCGCCGAGGTGAAGGCATGACCGCTCGACCGATTGATACGTGCGCATGGATTGGCGGCTACCCCTTCCGCGACATTCCGCACCCGGATCCCGAGGTGCTGGTCCGTGTGCTCGATCGCGAAGGGTTCGATGGCGCGTGGGTTGGGCATTTGCCGGGCGCGTTCCATCGCGATCCTGTCCCGAGCAACCGCGCGCTGCTCGCGGCGCTGGCCCCGCATCGCGCGGCGCTGCATCCCGCCCTGATCGTCCGCCCTGACTGGCCCGGCTGGCAAGAGACGTTGGCCATGGCGCGCGATGCAGGGGCACCGGCGATTCGGGCCTACCCCGCGCAGTGGGGGCTCGGGGCCGGGCATCCGGCGATGGCGGATCTGGCGTATGCCTGTGGCGAAGCCGGGCTCGCGCTGCATCTGACCGTGCGCTTCGAGGACCTTCGGCAGCGGCATGCCATGGATTCGGCCGGCGACGTCACCGCGGCGGCGATTCGTGCGATCGCCCGTCTGGAAGGATCGCGGTGCCACCTCGTGGTCGCCGGCGCCGGGCGTGAACTCCTCGAGGAGACCTATTGGGGGCTCACGCCGACTGAGCAGGCGCGGATCTGGTTCGACTGGCATTGGATCTGGGGGCCGCCCGAGGAGCACTTCGCCCATCTGGTGCGCACCATCGGCCCCGCACGATTCGCGTGGAGTTCCTGGTGGCCGCTGCGTCTCACTCAGCAGGCCCGCGCGCTGGTCGACCTCCTGCCGGTCTCCGTACGTCCCGGAATGGGGGACGGCGCGTTCGCGGATGGGGGGCGCATCGCCCTGGCGGCACGTCAGGCGGCAGGTCGGGTGGAAGGGCATCCGGCGGGTCCGCCAGCGGGTCATCCGGCAGGTCGTTGAAACCATAGGCGACGCACGGCGTTTCTGGTTCGGAGCCACGTAGTACCACCCGGTCCGCTAAGACGCGTACGCGCTGCCGTCACTTGCACTTGCGTACAAATACGGGGTCGGTGATACTTCGCGCTTGCATATGACTGGGAGTGCGCGAAAACCGTGCGTTTTCGTGTTCTCCCGCCACCCTCGCCTTCACGGCCCAAGTCGATGACGGTCAAGAAGAAGTGGACGGTGATCCCCGGGTTCCTCGCTCTCGCCGCAGCCGCCACGCTGCTGTCGGCGTACAGCGGGGCGTCCTCGTCGCAAGGACTTCGCGTCGAGCAACCCGTCAAGTTCGTCCACGCGCCGCACGTTCAGAAGGCAGGCATGAACTGCCTGTACTGCCATAGCGCCGCCAACAAGTCCCCGGATCCGGGGAACGCGTCGGTCGCCACCTGCATGGGCTGTCACACGTTGGTCAAGCCGCAGTCGGCTGAGATCAAGAAGATTGCCGCCTACTATCAGAAGGGGCAGCCGATCCCGTGGAATCGCGTGCACAAGGTGCCGGACTATGTCCAGTTCCCGCACTTCCGCCACGTGAACGCCGGTGTCACCTGCCAGTCCTGCCATGGGCAGATCCAGAACCAGGGCGCGCAGGGTCCCGACACCAATTACGTGCCGGTGCAGCAGGTGAACTCGCTCAACATGGGCTGGTGCATCAACTGCCACGTGCAGGGCTACAAGCCCGCCGAGGGCGCGCGTCTCGCCGGCCAGAAGGTCACGCCGGAACTCGAAGCGATGCCGGCCAAGAAGGCGCGCTACGATTGCGCCGTCTGCCACTACTGATCTCCAGCCCCGAGCGACTGCATGAGCACTGAAACGGGGACCGGCGTCAAGCGCCGGGAGTTCCTCAAGATCCTGGGCGCCACGGGCGCCTCGACGGCGGTAGTGGGCTGCTCCTCCGAAAAGGTCGGCAAGCTCATCCCGTACGTCGCGTCGCCGGACAATACCGTCCCCGGCGTCTCGCAGTACTACGCCACCACGTGCCGTGAGTGCGCCGCCGCGTGCGGTGTGCTCGCCGAAGTGCGCGATGGTCGGCCGATCAAGTTGGAAGGGAACCCGGAGCACCCGATGAACCGTGGCGCGATTTGCGCGACCGGGTTGTCGGCGGTGCAGGGGCTCTACAACCCGGATCGCTATCGCCAGCCGATGGTGCGCGAAGGCGGCGCGCTCAAGCCCACGACGTGGGATAAGGCGCTCGAGCTCCTCGCCCAGAAGGTCGGCGAAGTGAAGAGCAAGGGACAGGCCGGCAACGTCGTGTTCATCAACCAGCACGAGACGGGCACCTTCCCGGGCTTCCTCGATCAGTGGCTCTCCGCCAACGGGATGCCGGCGCACCTCAGCGTCGACAGCACCGCGCCGGTCGCCACGATTGCGGCGAATCAGAAGGCCTACGGGGCCGCGTGGCCGGGGCTCGATTTCAGCGCCGCGAAGCTGGTGATCAGCTTCGGTGCTGACTTCCTTGATGGCTGGGGTCATCGCGTGCCGCAGCAGCTCGACTGGGCGGATGCGCGGGCGAAGCTGGAAGGCGCCCCGCGCCTCGTGTATGTCGGTGCGCGTCGCTCGCTGACCGGCCTCAACGCCGATCAGTGGATCCCGGCCAAGCCGGGGAGCGAAATGGCGTTCTGCGCCGCACTGACTGGGCAGGGCACGGTCGCCGCGGCCGCTGAGGCCGCCGGCGTGCCGGCCGCCACGATCGAAGCGCTGATCAAGGCGATCGCCGAAGCCGGCAACGGCGTCATGGCGATCTGCGGCACCACGGGCGCCGACGCGGTCGAATGCGGCGTCATGGTGGCCGATATCAACAAGAAGGCGGGCTCGGTCGGCGTCACGATCAAGCCGGCCGCGGGCCATGGTGGCTATGCTGGCCTGTCGTCCTATGCCGACGTCGTGGCGGCCGCCAAGACGATGAGCGAGGGCGCGGTGCCCCTCGCGTTCGTGCGTGGCGCCAACCCGGCGCACTTCGTTCCGCAGGCGGCCGGCAAGTTCGCCGACGCCTTCGCGAAGGTGGGCTTCAAGGTCGCCTTCACGGCGGTACCGGACGAGACCGCCGAACTGTGCGATCTCATCCTGCCGGACAACCACTGGCTCGAAAGCTGGGGTGACGCGGTCAGCATGAACGGCCAGCTCGGACTCCAGCAGCCGACGCTCGAGCCGGTGTTCGATACGCGCGCGACGGCGGATGTCCTCATCCAGCTCGCCAAGAAGGATCAGGCGCTCGCGGCGAAGTACAACGTCGCCGACTACCGCACCTGGTTCATCAGCAAGTTCCCGGGCGGCGGCTCGGCGTTCACGACGGCGCTCACCAAGGCCACGGTCTCCGGTGCACCGCTCGTTGCGACCACGGCCAAGACGCTCACGGCGTCGGCTGCCGCGCCCGCCGAAACCAAGGGTGACTTCTTCGTGCACGTCTTCCCCTCGCCGACCCTTGGCGATGGCGCGGGCGCGAACAAGCCGTGGCTGCAGGAACTCCCGGATCCCGTCAGCAAGATCGCGTGGCAGTCATGGGTGGAAGTACACCCGTCGACCGCCAAGAAGATGGGCATCACGGAAGGCGCGCACCTCACGATTGACACCGGAATGGGGAAGGTCACCGCGCCGGCGTATATCTACATGGGCGTCCGTCCGGACACCGTCGCCATCGCGCTCGGTCAGGGGCACACTGCCTACGGCCGTTTCGCCAAGGGGATCGGCGTCAACGCCTACAACCTCGTGCCGTCGTCGTGGAACACGGCCGGTGGTTTGGCGCTCGGTGCCATCATGGCCAGCGTGACGGTTGAGAAGGAAAACTCCAAGCTCGTCACCACCGAAGGGTCCGCCCGTCAGCACGGCCGTGGCATCGGTCAGGCGCTGCCGCTCGCGGTGCTCCTCGGGCAGGAGAAGGAAGAAGAACACGGCCATCACAACATCCCCGGCCTCCCGTCGCAGGACTTCCGGAGCGGCCTCAAGGCCCCCGTGGCGGCGGATGCGCAGGGTGAGTTCGCCGATCCGAAGAGCAAGGACAAGGGGATGTACGACCCCGAGCACGTGCAGAAGATGGAGAAGCGCCG
>JBDKIJ010000434.1:0-4711 GCA_039797155.1 Gemmatimonadota bacterium
ACGCATCCCGGAAGAACGGTTCGATGGGACCGAGACCGGTGACCTCGTACACGATCTGCTCGATCACATCCTCGCGCTCCGCCTGCGTGAGCGGCGTGGCTTCGGTGCGCAGATACTCCGCCACCGCATCGCGGATCTGCGCCGAGACCAGTGCGGTATCCTGCACGCGTTCGAGCGCCTCGAGATCCAACTGCTCAACGAGCCGGCGGTGCAGATCGACCTTGAGCTGTTCGACCGGCCCCAGTGGTTCCACCTCGATGCGGCGGGGCACGATGGTGCGGGGACGGCGCTCCACGGTCGTTGCGCCGCCGGCGCGGCGGCGAAGGGAAGTCCCACCGCTGCCCATGGTGCCCGCATACGTCGCCCCGAAGTTGCCGTCGCGCTTGAGGGCGCGATCGGCCGTGCCTTGGCCCCCGGGCAAGGTGGCGGCGTCCGTCGCCGACACGGGCGTTGCTCCCAGCAATCGTTCGCGCAGCGTAGCCATGACTATACCCTCCCGAGGCGGAACAGACGCCTCTTGCGTGTCTCACCGCTGTCCGCGCCATTCGACGCGGGGTCGGCGGCGATCGGCGTACCGGCCATCATCACGGCAAGTTGCCGGAAGCCCCCGGCCAGCGCCGATCCGGGTTCGTGCTCGAGCACGGGCACCCCTTTGGTCATCGCACTCGCGCACGTTGAAAAGTCGTTCGACAGCTTGGCGCTGATCGGTCGTCCGAGCACGGTTTCAGCATCACCAATGGTCAGCGGAGAGTCCGCATTGGAACGATTCACCACGACCAATACCTTGGCCGGTGGATAGCCGAGGCGATTGAAGAGGTCGAGCGTGCGCTGCGTGCTCCGCAATGCCGGTACCGACAGCTGGGTTACCAGCACGATATGATCGGCCGCGTCGAGGGCGCCGATGGTGCGTTCACCGAGGTAGTGTTCGAGATCGAGCACCACAAAGTGGAAATGGGCGCGCAGCTGCGAGAGGATCGCGGACGTCGCCGTCCCTTCGATGAGGTCCTGCACCTCCGGCCGGTCGGACGACGGCAGGATGAGCATGCCAGCCGGTCCGGGTGTCATCAGCGACGAGAGCAACTCGCCGTCGATGCGATCGACCTTCATGATGAGATCGCCGATGTCGTACGACGGCTTGAGGTCGAGCATCACGCGTACATCACCACCCACCACCACGAAGTCCACCAGTGCCACACGCGCCGCGGGCTGTTCGTGCGCCAGGGCCGCCGCGAGATTGACGGCAACGGTGGTGGTACCGAGCCCGCCCTTCGCCGAGTACACCGCGACGATCGTGCCCCGCGTGCTCGGCGTGGGTTCCATGCGGCGCAGCAGACGCCGAAGGGCGACATCGAGCTCGTCGGCCTGAATTGGTGCGGGGACGAACTCCGGAATGCCCGCGCGAAGTGCGCCGAGGATGAGCTCCTGCGTCGCGTCGGCCGCCGTGCCGATGATGAACGGTGCGATGGGCCTGATGTCGTGCTCGATCAGTGACAGCACATCGGGGCCGGCCCCGCCGATCGGCAGGATGACCAGGTCGAACGCCTGCGTACGCAAGCGGGCGGCGGCCGCAGCCAGTGTCTCCACCCGCTCTGGTGTCGCAAACCCGCGCGTCGTCAGCACGGCGCTGCTGATGGTATCGGGCGCATCTGCGTCCGCGACGACCAGCACGGTGCGGGCATCAGGGATCGGGGCGGCCGTCATGGGACCCTCCGCGTCGTATCGGGAGGCAGGCGCTTGCGCAGCAGCTCGATGGCCGGTGTGCGCTGATCACGCAGCAACGGCAGGGTGAGTTCGTCACCGAGGTGAGCGGGGTCCACGATGGTGGGCGTCACGATCACCAGCAGCTCCGTCTCCGAACTCTGCCACCGCGAACTCGAGAACAACGCGCCGAGAATCGGCAGATTCATGAGCAGCGGGACGCCGGTGCGAACGCGCTCCCGTTCGTCGTTGAAGAGCCCCGACAGAATTACCGACTGGTCGCGACGAATGTCCACCGAGCTCTCCACCCGGCGCGAACGCAGCGCGGGAATGCGGAAACCGCTCAGCGTGATGGCATTGCTGTAGTCGAGACTGGAAACTTCGGGACGCACGTACAGGGTGATGACACTGTCGCTCACGATGTTGGGGGCGAAGCGAAGACGCACACCGAATTCGCGATACTGTATCGTGACCGGGGCCTGCACACCGGCGGCCGCGGCGAGGCCGCCACCCTGCACCACCGGAACGGGCAGCTCGCCGCCCGCCAGGAACGAGGCCGAGTCGCGATCGGCAGCGAGCAGATTCGGTTCGGCCAGCAACCGGGCCCGCCCGTTCTGCTCTTCGGCTTCAAGCAGCGCGAGAAACTGTTTGGTGCCGAAGTCCGACAGAATGGACAGGAAGCGGGTTTCCGTAGGAATCAGCGGATCGCCCTGGCTGTCGCGCCCGTCCTCGCTCTTGAACGCCCCGGTACCCACGCGGGTGTTGCCCGGCTTGCTGGTGTGCAACCCGGACACACCGACCTGCCGCAATACATCGCGGCGCACTTCGGCCAGGCGCACGGACAACAGCACGAGCCGACGATCGTCCGGCGTCCGCACCGACACGCGGTAATGCACACGAGGGCGATTGGTCTCCCAGAGCACCACGTCGGTCTCCCCGAGCGCCTTTCCGCTGATGAGGACATCATGCTCGGTCACCACCACCACGGTGGCGATGTCGGGGTTGGCCACGGCCACCTTGAGTACGGGATTGGTGGTTGTGATCGGCAGCGAGCGACCGACCGACAGATTGATGCGGTGAATGGAGTCGACCGGAGCCGTCGGCTGCGTCCATGAGATGCCGGGCGTGCCGCCCAGCAGCAGCAGCGTCAGCAGTACATGGGGCTGCGCCGCACGAATGACGCGGCGCCGGAATGTCATGGAGTACATCATGCCGAGACCTCTCTTGGTGAGAGGAAACCGTCGGCAACACGTTCTCTGCTCAGGAGACCGGAGGTTTCCGGTTCGTGCTGTCAGGCTTCCTGGTGCTGTCGGACTTCTTGCTGGTGTCGGGCTTCTCGAAGCGCTGCTGCGTCACCTTGTCGCCGCGAATGACGTCGATCGTGAGCGTGTCAGGTCTTTTCGGCACGATGATCGGCAGCACCGGGGCGGGAGCGGGGGCCGGTGCGGCGACTTCGACTTTTTTCGCCGGACGCGGCGCCACTCTCCGGCGGACGGGTTCGGCGGCAACGACGGGAACCGGTACCGGCTTGGGCGGTCGCTGCAGCACATCTTCGGAGCGCGCGCCCGTGGTCTTCACGGAGTCGGGATCACCAAAACCGCGCAGCACGAGCTGGATGGTGCCGTCACGCATCGCCACGGCCAGCCGCTCCGCTTCGATGGGCGTGACCTCGAGCGTGGCCGAGGTGGCGATGATCGGACGGTTGTCCGGCCCCGAGCGATCGATGGTACCCACGGAGAGCACACGCATGTTCGACATGAACAGCTTCGAGACCTGCTCCCCGTCCGCGTTCTGGTCCCGCAGGGTGACCAGCACATCCACGCGCGAATCCGGCTGGATGAGACCACTCACGCCGACTACGTCGTCGATCTTGACCGCCATCGCGCGTTTGCCCGGCGTGATCTTCACCTGCAGCCCCGGACCGGTGCCCGGCGGTGCCAGCCGGGCCGGCACGATGACTTCACCGGTGTAGACCGGTACTCGCGTCACGCGGCCC
Source organism: Gemmatimonadota bacterium (assembly GCA_039797155.1). Taxonomy (GTDB): domain Bacteria; phylum Gemmatimonadota; class Gemmatimonadetes; order Gemmatimonadales; family Gemmatimonadaceae; genus Gemmatimonas. The sequence goes on from JBDKIJ010000434.1 coordinate 3,695, forward strand.
ACGGCAGAGTCGAGACTGCTGAAGGCACCGGCTGGCACCGACACGAGGGGCCAATCCCGCTCGTCGAGCGCACTGCGCGTGAGCGCAGCGCCTTCAGGAATGTCCTTCGTGGCCACGAGGACCTGGCGCAGGAGCACCCGGTTCTGCGATCGCGTGGACTCGATCACGCGGTACACCCCGAAGGTGGCTGTACCGGCGGTGATCAGCGTGGCCGCGAGTACAATGGAATAGCGATTGAGTGTCATGGCGACATCGCTCGATGCAACGGGAACGAAGGAGAATCAGGCCAGGGGCGGACGGCGATCATGCGCCTTCCCACCGGAACGTGGCCCGGGCGTGGAGCACGCGTGTCAGCGGCTGTCGCATCAAGGCCGGCAACGGTGTGAGCCACGTGAACGGGTAGTTGATCTGCACCTGCACAGCCTGGAGCTGCCCGGTGGCGCAGCTGGGCAGACAGTTCACCACCACCTGCGAGGTCGCTTCAACGGGAGCATTGCCGAAGGGCGACATCTTCGATGCGGCCGTATCGCGGATGGCGTCGAGATAGGCGCCGGGATTGGTGAGGCGTGCGCCGTAGCGCGCCCCTTCACGTGCCGCCGCCGTCAGGTTGTTCGCCGTGAACAGCGCGCGCCCGAAATCGATGGTGCCGAACACGAGGAAGAGCAGCAGCGACACGAAGATCGCGAACTCGAGGAGCGCCACCCCCGACTCGTCACGCCCGAACGGGCGACAATGGGACCACCAGGCACGGCACATGGAACATCCTCCTTACAGCAGAAGGCCAGGCCAATACGCGGCGCCCGCCAGACCCGCAGCGATGGCGAGCGCATAGGGCATGTGTCGATTCCATTCGACGGGAGCCGGTTCCCGCAGCAGCTGCGGATGGTGCATGCCGAACACCAGACGGAAGAGCGTGTGGGTTACGCCGTATCGCTGCAGTACGTAGAGCAGCGACAGTACTCCGCCGCAGAGACCGGCGAGCATCGCCGCCTCAACCGCGCTGCCGGGATCGAGCCA
>JBDKIJ010000435.1:0-10369 GCA_039797155.1 Gemmatimonadota bacterium
TCGTTTGCCATGACGAGGTCGTGGCCGAGGAGGCGCGTGCCTGCCTCACGATGCACCATGTGGATCCATCGGCCTATCGGTTGCATGTGCAGTCCACCGATCGGGTCTGGCTGCGCGACTCTGGCGCCACCGGGGTGCATCGTGCCGACGGATCGGTCGCGTGGGTCCGCTGGGACTTCAACGCCTGGGCGAAGTACGACAACTTCGCCGCCGATCGCGCCACGCCGGAGACCATGGCGCGGGTGAGCGGACTGCCGGTGATCACGGCGCGCCGTCATGACACCGGCGCTCCCCTCGTGCTCGAGGGCGGCGGCATCGAAACCGACGGTGCCGGCACGCTCCTCGTCACTGAGGAGTGGTTGCTGAGTGACGTGCAGGTGCGCAACCCGGGCTATTCGCGCGCCGACTATGAGCGGGCCTTTCACGACTATCTCGGCATCACGCGTACCATCTGGCTGGGCGACGGATGCGTCGGCGACGATACGCATGGTCATGTGGACGACATTGCACGATTCGTCGCCCCCGGTGTCGTGGTCCTCGCACACGAAGCGGATCCGGCCGACGACAATCACGCCCGTTCGCTCGACAACCTGCAGCGGCTCCAACAGGCCCGCGACGCGCGCGGTGACGCGCTGCGCGTGGTGACGCTCCCCTATCCGCGCCCCGTCATCATGGACGGCGTGCGGTTACCGGCGAGCTACGCCAACTTCTATCTCGGCAATGGTGTCTGTCTGGTGCCGACTTTCAATGATCGTCAGGATCGCGTCGCGCTCAATACGCTGGCCGAGCTGCTCCCGCATCATCACGTGATCGGCATACACGCCGTGGATCTCGTATGGGGGCTCGGCACGCTGCATTGCCTGTCGCAACAGCAACCGGCGGCGCGGAGTGCCAGCGCATGACGATCCCTCCGATGCCTGACCAGGATCCGACCGAGCCCGCGCGTGAGCCTGAACTACCGCAGTGGGCACGTCGCCCATCGTCCAATGGCGCGCTGCTGAGCGAGGAACGCCTCGCCGCGTATTTCGGCCGGAAGTGGGAGACGGTCTATCGCCGCAAACTCGCGCCGTTCCTGGAGGACCCCGCCTTCATGCCGACGTGGAACTGGAGTGCGGCGCTGGTCTCGCTGTTTTCCCCGGTATGGTTCCTGTACCGCAAGCTCTACCTGCCGTTCGCCCTCTTTTTTCTCGTCGAACCGCTGGCGGTCGATCTGTTGCTTGGAGACGCCGTGATCCCGCGGACACTCGCCGAGATGTCGCGTCCGGAAAATCAGGGCATTCTGCAACTGATGTTCGCGGTGAAGATCTCGGTCGTGGTCGCGGCTGGGGGGACCGCCAATTGGCTGCTCTTCCGACGCGCGCGCGCCGCTGCGCACTTTGCCCGTGTGCAGTCGCTGCCGACCGATGAGGAGCTGGTGATCATGCAGCGCATGGGCGGGGTCAACCGGCTGGCCACCGCCCTCTTCGTCGCGCTATCGATGGTCGGCGGCCTCTCCATGCTTCGGGGATGAGGCCAACGCGCCGGTCGGCGCACGATCAGCGACCGGCGCGCACCCGAATCGTCTGTGTCGTGCTGTCGGTGATCCCCGCTCCGCTCACCATCAGGGTGAGCTGATAGTCGCCAGGCGGGACATTTGGGAAGTTGAGCGTGAGGCTACGCCCCGCTCCGCCGTCCGGCCGCCCGTTGTCGTTGTAGCGGATCGAAACGGGCGTGAGCGCCTTGGATAGCCCGAGCGTGCTCCCCAGCCTCTGCATGAAGCTGGCCCCCAGCCGTGTGGCTCGGATGGATACTTGCAGCGGCGCGGACGGTGTGGCCGGGCGATACATCTCCCAGTAGATGCCGATTTGCGTCCCCCCGTCGATGTCGAGCGAACCAAACGCCTGGTCCGCGTTGCGCTCGAGTGATGGTGCGATCGACGGATCGCCGCGTTGCAGCAGCAGATAGTCGCTAAGGCGGGCATCGCGCGGGAGCGGCTGCACCGCCGTGCGCACGCGCGCGGCCCGCTTCCCAGTGGGCGCGAGGACCTCGAGCGATGCCAGCATGGGGACCGTGTATGGCGCGAGCAACGCGCCGTTCGCGGCCGCACTATCGCGACGCACCGTCACTGCCGCCGTGGTCCCGTCCACGCGATCGAGCGTGAGCCCGGCCTGATACGGTGCGCGACCCATCTCGAGGTCACGCATCAATCGATACCCACCGGCCAGTAGCGTCGTGTCACCGCGGCGGAAGCGGGCCAATTGATGCGGCAGCGCACCGAAACCGCTCGCATAGCGCGTCGCGTAGCGCATGCGCGCCACCTTCCGCTTCGGATCCCAGTCGCGCGGAGTCGCGCTCAACGGCGCGCCCAACGCCGCCCCACTCGGCATGAAGTCGTAGCTCGGCGTCGGCTCATGCCCGATCACCTGCGGCGGACGGGGATCGGCCACGCCCCCATTCTGCACCGACCACGCCGTCGGCCATCCATACCGGATCTGTGATTCGAGCAGGTCGTCGCCCCACTGCAAATCGTAGGGAATGCGCCCTAGCGAGTGAATGCGCGACATCGTGCGACGCGCAAACCATTCGTTCATCGCGTCGTTTCCGGGCAACATCCACAGCGGCTGTGCCAGCCGGAAAATGCGGGCATTCTCCGCATCGCGCGCAGCACAGGACACCCCCTGATAGGCGCTCTGGGATGCCGGCTCGAGCCACCACGTGAGATTCGTCCACACGCACCGTTGGGCTTCGGGCATCGACTCCAGCGCACGGCGGAATGCCCGCGTGGACTCCACATGCTGATTCGCCTCGTGCAAGGCGAGCCCTTGCAACGCGGCACACCACCACGCGGTACCGGCACAGGCACGGGACGCCTGGAGCGCCATCTCGATCTGCTTGCCCTCGATGGCATAGCGCACCCGCATGCCGTTCACCCAATCATCCTTCGGATCGGCACCCTGCGCACGCGCAAAGACCGCCAATAACTGCTCCCGCTCGAGCTTCGCATCATTCCGCTCGGCTGGCGGGGGGACATCGCCGTTGTTGTTCCAGTAGCAGATACGGCCAAGCGGCACTTCACACGAGGCGTCGGCGCCACCGTTGTAGAATCGGAGCCCGAGACGATGATTGCGCTCGAAGGCGTCCTGTTGCGAGCGCGCCTCGGCACCAAGTCCACTGATCGTGGCCGTCGTGCCACGCAGCGGATCAGGCGTTGGCGCCGGTCGGACACTGTCAGCCGGCGTCGCGCGATTGGACTGCGCGTGCGCGGTCGAAGCGACCACCAGCTGCGCGGCCATCATGAAAGCCAGCGTCAGAGCCAGCGCACGGACCACAGGGAATCGACGGAAGTGGATCACGACCATTATGGGAAGAAGGACATGGAGGACTACCCCACCGGCGAAAACTCGTTCGCGGGTCAGCGCCTCACCTGCCGGGTGCGCACGCGGATGTTGAGCATCTCGACGATGACCGAGAAGGCCATCGCCATGTAGGTGTACCCCTTGGGAATGTGCTGCCCAAGCCCTTCGGCGGTGAGGTTGGTGCCGATCAACACGAGAAAGGAGAGCGCCAGCATCTTCACCGTCGGGTGACGATCCACGAAGTCGCTGATGGGCTTGGCGGCGAACAGCATGACGCCGAGGGCCAGCACATTGGCGATGATCATGATGGTCACGTCGTCGGCCATACCGACCGCCGTGATCACGGAGTCGAGAGAAAAAATGATGTCGAGCACCATGATTTGCGCGACTGTCCCCCACAGCGACCGGGTCGCCTTGGCGCGCTGTTCCTCTTCCTCGTCCGGTCCTTCGAGCTTGTGATGGATCTCCATCGTCGCTTTCGCGATGAGGAAGAGCCCACCGACCAGCAGGATGAGATCGCGCCCGGAAAACTCCCGCCCCACCGCGGTGAACAGCGGGGTGGTCAGGCGCATGACCCACGTGATGGAGAGCAGCAGCATCACCCGCGTCACGAAGGCGCCCGCCAGCCCCATCGAGCGGGCCCGCGGCTGATCCTCCGCACGCAGTTTCCCGGAGAGAATCGAGATGAAAATGATGTTGTCGATGCCGAGGACGATCTCGAGCACCGTGAGGGTCAGGAGGGAAATCCACCCCTGCGAATCGACAAGCCAATCGAACATGCAGGGAAACTCGTCAGCCGCTACGCAGAATAGAAGCGGGTCCCGACCCAGCCCTTCTGGGGGATATATCTTTCCCCGGATGTCCTCTTCGGTTGCTTCTGCGGTCGGCACGTCAGACGCCCGCCCGGCGGTGGTGCTGCTCTCTGGCGGTCTCGATTCCGCCACGGCACTCGCCGTGGCGCGGCGCGACGGCTACACGCCGTACGCCATGACCTTTCGCTACGGACAACGACACGCCGTCGAAATCGACGCGGCCCGTCGCGTGGCCGAGGCCCAGGGGGTCGTCCGTCACGTCGTCGTGGATATCGATCTTCGGCAGTGGGGCGGGTCGGCGCTGACCGATGACGTGGCGGTGCCAAAGGATCGGGATGTCGCGCATGCCTCCGACGAAATCCCCGTGACCTATGTACCGGCGCGGAACACCATCTTCCTGTCGTTCGCACTGGCATGGGCCGAGGTGCTGGGCGCGGACGCCATCTTCATTGGCGTCAACGCGCTCGATTATTCCGGCTATCCGGATTGCCGACCGGAATACGTGTCCGCGTTCGAGTCGATGGCTAACCTGGCCACTCGCGCCGGGGTGGAGGGGACGCAGCGCCTTCGCATCCACGCCCCCTTGCAGCATCTCACCAAGGCGGAAATCGTCGCGCTCGGCCGGTCGCTCGGCGTGGACTACAGCCTGACGACCAGCTGCTACGACCCGGCGTCGGACGGCACGGCGTGTGGACGTTGTGATGCGTGCCAGCTGCGATTGCGGGGGTTCGCTGAGGCGGGTTCTCCCGATCCCATCGCCTACGCGGCGGGTCGTTGAATGGCCTACACGGTGAAGGAGTGTTTTTACACGCTGCAGGGCGAGGGGGTAAATGCCGGGAAACCGGCGGTATTCTGTCGCTTTAGTGGCTGCAATTTGTGGACAGGTCGCGAACAGGACCGCGACACTGCCACGTGCACCTTCTGCGATACCGACTTCGTGGGCGTCGGACCCGATGGGGGGAAATTCGCGACAGCCGACGAACTCGCGGCGTTCGTGAAGCGCCATTGGCCGGCAGACGCCCCGACCAGCGTGCGCCCCTTCGTGGTGTGCACCGGGGGCGAGCCCCTGCTCCAGCTGGACGCAGCGGCCGTCGAAGCCCTGCACGCGGTGGGCTTTGAGATCGCGGTCGAAACCAACGGTACGCAGCCAGCCCCAGAGGGGATCGACTGGATCTGCGTGAGCCCGAAGGCCAACGCCCCCGTCGTCCTGACCACCGGGGATGAGCTCAAGCTGGTCTACCCCCAGCCGCTGGCCCCACCAGAGCGTTTTGAGACGCTGGCCTTCCGGCACTTCCTGCTGCAGCCCATGGACGGTCCGGACGCGGCGGCGAATACCGCGGCGGCGATCGCCTACTGCCTCCGGCACCCCCGATGGCGGCTCTCCGTCCAGACGCACAAGGTGATCGGCGTTCGGTAAACGCCCCATTGCATTGCGCCCGGGACGATCCGCCCCCAGCATAGGCATGCCGTAGTCGTCGCCGCCCACGCGGGCGTGCGAACCCGATCGCCTCATCCTGCTGGAGGTTGCTGCAATGTCCCGCCGCCGCTGGGCTGTCGCCACGCTCGTCCTGGCATCCGCCCTCCCTGCCGCCGTCCTTCCCGCCCAGTCATCGGCGAGCCCGCCCAAGGATCGGCTGACGATCGCCGACTACTTCAACTGGGAGGATGTGTCCGCCCCAGCCCTCTCCCCCGACGGCAAACAGGTGCTGTACACGCGCACGTGGATCGATCAGCTCAATGATCGGCGCGAGTCGGCCGTCTGGTTGATGAACGTGGACGGCTCCAAGAACCGTTTTCTCGTGAAGGGATCGGATGCGAAATGGTCGCCGGACGGGACCCGCATCGCGTTTACGGCGCCGGGTGAACCGGGCGGTACGCAGCTCTGGGTGCGGTACATGGACGCCGAAGGCGCGACCACGCAGATCACGCGCCTGACGGAATCACCGAGCGACATCGAGTGGTCGCCGGATGGCAAGTCCCTCGCCTTCGGGATGCTGGTCCGACAGAACGACGACTGGCGCATCGCGATGCCTGCGCCGCCGCGCGGTGCCAAGTGGACCGAGCCGCCACGTGTGGTGACCAAGGTGCGGTATCGCGCCGACCGGCAGGGGTTCCTCGAGAACGGACTGCGGCAGCTGTTTACGGTGCCAGCCGATGGTGGGACCCCTCGTCAGATCACGAGCGGTGAATGGGCGGCCAACGGCACCACGTGGATGCCGGACGGCAAGGCCATGCTCTTCACGTCGAATCGTGTTGCCAATGCCGAGTACGCGTGGCGTGAAAGTGACATCTACAAGGTGGATGTCGCGACGGGTGCGATCACCACGCTCACGACGCGCAAGGGCCCGGATAACAGCCCCGTGCCATCACCGGATGGTCGCTACATCGCGTACGCCGGCTACGACAGCACGGACGCGACCTGGCAGGACGCGGCGATCTATGTGATGGACGCCAACGGCGCGAATGCCCGCGTGCTCACCGCCAAGCTGGATCGCTCGCCGAGCGGCATGTTCTGGTCGCCCGACGGGACCGGTGTGTACTTCAACGTCGAGAACGAAGGATCGCGCAACCTCTATTTCGTTGCGCTCAAGGGTGAGGTCCGTCAGGTCACGCGCGGCGCGCAGGTGCTGACCGTCACGGATCTCGGCCCGTCGTTTACCGCGGTCGGCACGAACAGCACGCCGTCGAAGCCGACGGATATCGTCGCGTTCGACGTCCGCACGCCCGTCGTCAAGCAGCTGACCGATGTGAACGGCGATGTACTGGCCGGTAAGAAGCTCGCGACCACCGAAGAGGTATGGTACACCTCGGTTGATGGCCTCCGCATTCAGGGGTGGATCGTCAAGCCCGCCGACTTCGACCCGAAGAAGAAGTACCCGATGATGCTCGAGATTCATGGTGGCCCGCACAGCATGTACAACGTCGGCTTCAGCTTTGCGCGCCAGGATCACGTCGCCAACGGGTATGTGCTCCTGTACACGAATCCGCGGGGCTCGACCGGGTACGGCAGCGCGTTCGGCAACGCCATCAAGAACGCGTATCCCGGGAAGGACTACGATGACCTGATGGCCGGCGTCGATACCGTGATCAATCGCGGGTTCATCGACACCAACCGCCTCTACGTATTCGGCTGCTCGGGCGGCGGCGTGCTCACCTCATGGATCGTCGGGCACACCGATCGCTTCAGCGCCGCGAGCGCCAATTGCCCCGTCACCAACTGGTTGAGCTTCGTCGGCACCACCGACGGCAACAGCTGGTACTACAACTTCAAGAAGTATCCGTGGGAAGATCCGAGCGAGCACCTGAAGCGGTCCCCGCTCATGTATGTCGGCAATGTGAAAACGCCGACCATGCTGATGACGGGCGTGAATGATCTGCGCACGCCGATGGGGCAGACCGAGGAGTACTATGAGGCGCTCAAGGTCCGGAAAGTGCCCACGGCCATGATCCGCTTCAACAACGAGTGGCATGGCACCAGTTCGACGCCGTCCAACTTCCTGCGGACGCAGCTGTATCTGCGGAGTTGGTTCGAGAAGTATCAGCAGCCGCCGACCGGCGCCAAGGTGACGCAGGACCAATAAGCCGGTTGGCGGGTATAGCATGACACTATCAGGGAACCCCCGAGTCCGGTACGATTCGGGGGTTCCCGTTTCTCCCTCAGCATTTCATTCCATGCACACGAAACCGACCTTCGTCCGTCTCGCGTCTCTGGGCCTTCTCGCCCTCAGCACCGGCCTTGGCGCCTGCACCGACAAGGCGGCGCAGGCCCGTGCGGATTCCTTGGGCGCAGCCCTCGCCCTGGCGACCGCCGAGCGGGACTCCCTGCAGGGGGTGATGCAGGGCGCCAACGCGGATCGCGATCGCGCACTCGAGCAGGTGGTCGAGGCGGCCCGCTTCGCCGATGACGTAGATGCCGAACTCCGCAAGGTCCGCGGGCTCTCGTCGAAGGTGAGTGTCGACAAGAGTGACGAATCGGGGCGGACCGCCGCCGCGTCGGCGCAGAAGGATATCCTCGATCGGTTGTCGCAAATGCGTCAGCGGCTCGCGGCGCGGCAGTCGCAGGTACGCGCGCTGTTGGACACCATGCAGCGCCTCCGCTCGGACTCCAGCTCGGCGGCATCCCTGCTGGCCGATTTGAGCCAGCGGCTGTCGAAGCGTGATCAGGAAATTGCCGCGTTCCAGGAGGAGGTGCGCGCGCTGCGCACGGCCAACGAAACGCTGACCGCCGAGAAGGCCACGCTCACCGATACGGTGAAGGCCATGGATACGCGGGAGAATCGGGTGTTCTACGTGATCGGTTCCCGGAAGCAGCTCCTCGCCGATGGCGTCGTGGCAGAAGAGGGCGGATCACGCGGCCTGCTGATCGTGAAGCTCGGCAAGACGCTGGTACCCGCGCGCACGATTGACGAGTCGAAGTTCATCCGCGCCGATCGTCGCGAACTCGTCACCATTTCACTACCGCGCGATGATCGGGCCTACCGCATCGTATCGCGACACGACCTCGCGCTGTTGGATGTCACGCGCAAGGAGAAGGATGGGTCGTTCTTCGGAGACAAGCTGCGCATCCTCGACCCGGCGAAATTCTGGGCGAATTCGCGCTACCTGATCATCACCGAGAAGTAGGCCGCCGAGGGATCTTGGCGACGGAGATGCCGTACCGGACGGTCAGAGGTGCGGCAACTCCCGTTCGCCCATGTCACCGCTCTCCTGGTGCCACGCCAGCTCTTCGGCCGAGAGCGGCCGGATTGCGAGATCGACCGCGAGCCAGGTGGTCTTCGCGAAGGGATAGCAGAGCATGCAGCCTGCGAGCATCAGCCCACCGGTGACATACGTGATGGCTTGCCAGGGCGGATTGGGCCAGGTCAGGAATACGAAGCCAAGCACGCAGAAGAACAGGATCAGTTCGACGGCAATCAGGTTGAAGAGATACGCGCCGACGAAATAGTCCCCTTCACCACGTTCGAGACGCAGCCCACAACTCGGGCAATGGCGCTTCAACTGGAAGAAAGACGCGAAAATTGCGCGCCCGCCGCAGTGCGGACACCGCAGGCGCAACGCCCGCGTCATCAACTGGACCACCGTCGCGGTCTGCAGCTCCGCCATCACCGTTCAGGGAGCGTCGAAAGAAAGCGACCGAGCTGCTGCCCCCAGATCTTCGGCAGTGAATGCGTGCCGTGCCCACGCGTCTCGGCGGTGATCGGCAGCAGGATGAACTGGGTCTTCGGCATGCGCCTGGTGAGTGCTTCCGCCAGCCCAAGCTCTGGTGGATTCACGGCGTCATCGGCCGAATTGATGAAGAGTGCGGGTGCCGAAATCTTCTCGAGATGCGGCGCGGGATCGTAGTCGCTCGACGCGTTGAAGTAGTACAGGAAATCGTTGGCGTCCGTTGAGCGCACCCGCGCGTCGAGCCATGTACGGATGACGGAATCGGCGGCATCACGCGTCGGAGCTTGCGCCTGCTGGACCAACGGCGCACTCGACATGATGTACAGCATCATCTGCGAGGCGCGGAGCCCCTGCACCGGTGTGGTCGTGTAGTTCCCTCCTTGCCACGCCGGGTCCGCCTTGATGGCGTCCATGGCCATCGTGCGAATCATGCGATTGCGTCCCGCAATCTGCGCCGGCACGCATGCCATCGGCGCGAGCCCATCCATGAACGTCGGATGCGTGTAGCCCCACACCCAGCTGTGCATGCACCCCATCGACGTCCCCATGATGAGACGCAGGTGATTCACGCCGAGGTGCTCCGTCAACAGTCGGTGCTGGGCCGCCACCATGTCGGCATAGCCATACGACGGGAATCGCATGCGTAGCCCGTCGCTGGGCTTGCTCGAGCCTCCGTGGCCGAGATTATCGGGCAGGATGATGTAGTAGCGCGCGCTATCGAGCAGCTGACCGGGGCCGAACAGCTCACCGGCGTACGATGCGGAGAGGAAGCCGCGACCCGTACCCCCTGTCCCATGCAGAATCATCACGGCATTCCGCACGGTGCCGCGCGCATCCTTTCGCGGCGTACCCAAGGTCGTGTAGTGAATCCGGACGGTGTCGAGCCGCTCGCCGGAAGCAAAGCGGAAGTCGCGCAGTACGGCGTCCCCCTGTACCCCAGCGCGGCTCCACGGGGACCCACCCTGAGCCGCGACGGCCGCGGGAAGGCTCAGGACGACCAGCGCGCCAACCATCGCTGTCAGGCGGATCGGTACACGAGCCATACGAAAAACGGCT
>JBDKIJ010000436.1:0-3712 GCA_039797155.1 Gemmatimonadota bacterium
AATTCATCAACCGCCGCATCGGTCGCGGCATCACGCAGACGACGCACCAGCGCCGTGAAGTCCTGCAAAGCCGTTCGTGCTGCCGGGCGCAGTTCGGCCACGATGTCCATGCGTTGTGCAATCTCGAGCATGGGACGCCCTTCCCCCTGAGCCCGTTCTGCCAGCAGGGCAATCGTGCTGTCTCCCAACCCGCGCTTCGGCACATTGACGGCGCGGCGGAACGCTTCATCATCTGCCGGATTGGCCACGAGCTTCAGGTAGGCCATGAGATCGCGAATTTCGCGGCGATCGTAGAAGCGCACCGCACCGACGAGACGGTAGGGGATGCTCCGTCGACGGAATGCGTCTTCGAGGGCGCGACTCTGTGCATTCGTGCGATACAGGACCGCACAATGCTTCCTCGCCACATCCCCACGCGCGACCCGTGACAGAATGGTCTCTGCAATGAAGTCTGCCTCGTCTCGCTCATCGAGAGCCTCGATGAGGGTAACGGATTCTCCGGCCGGTCTCGTCGCCCGCAGCGTCTTGCCGCGTCGCTCCGTATTCTCGGCGATCACGGCGTTGGCCAACGCGAGCACGTTGGGGGTGGATCGGTAGTTCTCCTCAAGGCGCACCACACGCGCCCCAGGGAAATCCCGTTCGAAGTCGAGGATGTTGCGGATGTCCGCTCCACGCCAGCCATAGATGGACTGATCGTCATCCCCGACAACCATCACGTTGCGGTGGCCGCCACCGATCAGCTGGACAAACCGGTACTGGGCCGCATTCGTATCCTGATATTCGTCGACGAGAACGTACCGGAACCGCCGCTGATAGTGCGCGCGCAGGTTGCCATCCGTCTCGAGCGCGCGCACGGGTAACACCAGCAGGTCGTCGAAGGTGACCGCATTGGCCTGCTGCAGTGCCGATTCCAGATCGGTGTAGACCCCCGCGACGGCGGTGGCAAACGTATCACGCGCCGTGCGTGCATACTCGTTTGGCGAAACCAGCGCGTTCTTGGCGCCGGAGATGGCATGCAGGATCGCATTCGGGGCGAATTGCTTCGGACTGAGATGCCGACGCTCCATCACCCGCTTGACGGCCCCCAGTGCGTCGTCTTCGTCATAGATGGTGAAGTTCTGCTCACGTCCAACGAGCGGGGCCACCCCACGCAGCATACGCGCGCCGAGTGCGTGAAAGGTTCCGCACCACATGCCCTTGGGCTCGTGACCGAGGAAGCGCGCGATACGCTCCCGCATTTCCCCGGCGGCCTTGTTGGTGAAGGTCACGGCGAGCACCTCGTGCGGCGCGACGCCGCGATCACCGATCAGGCGCGCGATTCGTGTGGTGAGGACCCGCGTCTTGCCTGATCCGGCGCCGGCGAGCACCAGCGCCGGGCCGTCGTCATGAAACACCGCTTCACGCTGCCCCGGGTTAAGCCCGCGGGTCAGTGCCCCGATATCGAGGGCCGGCTTGGCCGGCGCGGCATCAAAGAGCGAACCCGCCCATCCTGCGTTCGTCATCCACGCAAGATAATGTCGAAGGCCGCGCCCCGATCAGTATCGGCCAGCAGCAGTCGGCCCCCGTGATGCTCTTCCACAATGCGACGTGCCAGCGACAGTCCGATACCCCACCCGCGCTCCTTGGTGCTGAATCCGGCATCGAAGATCCGCTTCCGCAGCTTTGGAGGGACTCCGGGACCGTCGTCCTGCACTCGCAGCTTGACGCCCCCCTCGCCCAGTGGGATGGCGGAGACCACCACTTCACCGCTCCGTCCGCCCAACGCATCGATGGCATTCTTGATCAGCACCTCGAGCACCCATTCGAGCAAGACCTGATCGCCACGTGTTTCGATCCGTCCATCCGGATGTTCACTGCGAATCACGACGGTTCGTGCCAGCGTTGGGGCACGTGCCGCGAAATACGTGGCAAGTCGATCGACCAGCGCACCACACTCCACCATCTCGGATCGCGGGGGGCGCCCGATCCGCTCGAACCGATGAGAGACGCGCTCCAGCCGCTGCAGGTCCTGCCCCATGGCTTCGACCGCACGTGATGCGGTCGTACCATGCGTTGAGTCCTCCAGCAGCTCGATCCATCCGGCCAGCGCCGACAAGGGTGTCCCCAATTGATGGGCTGCCTCACGCGCCATGCCGGCCCACACTTTTTCCCGCTCGGCACGCCCACGCTCCACGAGCGCATACAGTGCCAGGATGACCAGCATGACGATGGCAAGCGCCTGAAGCAGCGGAATCACCCGCAGTCCCTGAACAATCGGCCCATCGTCGAAGTGGACCGCGCCCACCGCCGGCTCCACGATCGGTGGATTGCGGCGATCAATCTCCCGAACATAGGCCGCGAGACGCACACTATCCGCTTCAATATCAGCGGGCAGATTGGCTGTGGCCGAAACACGCCCCGTTCGATCCGTCAGGACCAGCGGTAACCCCGACTCGCGAATCTGCTGCGACAACTCGAGCAGAGTGACGGTCGGATCACGGGTCGTGCTGGTATCCTGCAGCGCCTCGTATATGCGGGCATACATGCGCCCCTGCACCGCCGCCGCGGCACGCAGCTCCGAGACGACGTGGCGCGTGTACGCCACATACCATCCCAGCAGGGCGAGTACGCCTACGACCATGACGACGACGGGCCACCGACGACGACGTGCGGTCACGTCCCGTGTCTCATGTGCATGCGAAATGCCGGATCAGGCCAGGATGGCGCGTCCGAAATACGGCTGCAAGGCCTCGGGGATTCTGACGGATCCGTCGGTCTGCTGATGATGCTCGAGCAGGCAGGCAATGATGCGCGAAAACGCGAGTGCCGATCCGTTCAGCGTATGCACGAACCGTGGCTTTTCACCCGGCGCCGGGCGATAACGGATGTTGGCCCGACGAGCCTGAAAGTCGGTGAATACGCTGCAGCTTGATACTTCCAGCCACTTGCCAACTGCGGGGGCAAACACCTCGAGATCGTAGGTCATGGCACTGGAAAACCCGGTGTCGCCAGCAGCGAGCAGTACCCGCCGGTACGGGAGCTCCAAACGGCGAAGCATCGTTTCCGCATGCCCCGTCAGCGTCTCGAGCTCCTGTCGTGACGTCTCCGGCGTGGCATACCGGACGATTTCGACCTTGTCGAACTCGTGCACGCGCAGCAACCCCCGCGTATCCTTGCCCGCGGCTCCCGCTTCGCGACGGAAACAGGCGCTGAACGCACAGAACCCGCGCGGCAGATCACCCGCATCGAGAATTTCGTCGCGATAGAGATTCGTGACCGGCACTTCGGCGGTAGGAATGAGGAAGAGATCTTCGTCCTTCACGCCATACGCATCATCTTCGAACTTCGGGAACTGCCCGGTGCCAGTCATGCTCGCCCGATTCACCACGAGCGGCACCCAGCATTCCTCATAGCCGTGCTCGGTCGTATGTACATCGAGCATCATATTCATCAGGGCACGCACGAGACGCGCGCCAAGCCCGCGATAGACGATGAACCCGGACCCGCTGATCTTCGCGCCGCGCGGCAGGTCGAGAATGCCGAGGGCTGCCCCCTTATCCCAATGCGGAATCAGTGACGCCCCGTCGGAACGCGGGGTTCCCCACGACGCCACCACCGCGTTCGCGCTTTCGTCGCCCTCGGGCACTTCAGCGAGGGGAATATTGGGCAGCTCGTACAACATCGCCTGCACAGCCGCCTCCGCCGCGGCGCGACGCTCCTCGAGGCCCGTGAT
>JBDKIJ010000437.1:0-2530 GCA_039797155.1 Gemmatimonadota bacterium
ACGCTCCCGCTCTTCAGTGAGGCGCATTACAAGATCGCCATCGAAGACACACTCGGCGTCGTCGATCGCAATACCGGCCTGGTCATCCTCGACGATGAACAGTCGCTGTCGTGGAGCGATGAGGAACGCGCTGAGCTGGCCGCTGACGACAGCACCCGATGGCTGACCGAGCCGCTTCCTGCCGGCATCCATCTGCGCCCCGAGGGATACGGCGCCAGTCGCACCGTACTGATGCTCTGGGACTATCACAGCGCCCACCGCTTCGACGCCCCCGAGTTCCCGCTCCCGGAGGACCCGTTCTACCCCGAGGTCGTACTGCGCGGCATGACGCGGCTCGCTCCGGGGTTGGCCGCGTACCTCGAGCGGCTGCCGCACGCCTACGTGGACGGCGGCTACTACACCAAGACCGTCGAGAATCGGCCGCTGGTTGGGCCAATGGGCCCCGAGGGCGCGTACGTCTGCGCAGCGTTCAGCGGGTTCGGGCTGATGGCCGCACCGGCCGCCGCCGAGCTGCTGGCGGCGCAGATCACGGGGGTGGCGCGTCCGTCGTACGAAGCGGCGTTCCTGCTGTCCCGCTATGACGACCCCGCGTATCAGGCCCAGTTGGCCAGCTGGGGGAGCACCGGGCAGCTGTAGCCGGGGGCGCGGGTAGCGGGACGAGACCGCGCGCTATCTTTCCGGTATGGAGTCGCCTACGCAGTCTCATTATGAGCAGCTTGGTGGCGAGGTGGGCATCCGCACCCTCGTCGACCGGTTCTACGATCTGATGGACACCGCCCCTGAGGCGGTGAACGTGCGTGCGTTGCACGCGACGAGCCTCAAGGTCTCGCGCGAGAAACTGTACCTCTTCATGACTGGATGGACGGGTGGCCCGCAGCTGTACGTCGAGCAGTACGGCCATCCGCGGCTCCGCATGCGGCATTTTCCTTTCGCCATCGGTGAGCGGGAACGCGACGAATGGCTCTGGTGCATGGACCAGGCGATGGCCGAGCATGAGGCGCCGGATGAGCTGAAGACGTTCCTGCGCGAGCGGCTGCATGCGCTGGCCGATCACATGCGTAACCAGCCCGGCTGACCGCGTGCGCATCATCGCTGGGACCTTCGCCGGTCGGAACCTGACGTCACCCGGCAACGATTCGCGGGTGCGCCCCACCGCGGAACCGGTGCGTGGCGCCATCATGAAGCTGCTCAAGAAGGAGCTCGAGGGCGCGCGCGTACTCGACCTGTTCGCCGGCACCGGCGCGATGGGGCTCGAGGCGCTGTCGCGGGGGGCGCGCTACGCCGACTTCGTGGAGTTCGGCGCGCCCAGTCTCCACGCGCTCAAGGCCAACGTCGCGGCGCTCCGGGTCCGGGAGAAAACGCGGATCTACAAGAAGGACGCGCTCCCCTTTGCCGACGTGCTGCCCCCGGATCGGTATGACATCGCGTTTGCCGACCCGCCATATGAATCCCGCATGCTCGACCGCCTCATCGAACGGTGGCAGCGGGCCCCCTGGTCGCGCGTGCTGGTAGCCGAACACGCGCGCACGCATCAGCTTCCCCGCGCGGCCCAGGTCGTCACCCTCGACGACACCGCCATCTCGGTCTATCGCCACACCCCTTCGGAATGACGCCCATGACCAACCGATTCGTTGCTCTCCTCGCGGCCGCCGTGCTCGGCGCGGCCCCGTCGCTTTCCGCGCAGCCGGCGTCGGCCTCATCTACGAAGTTGGCGGAGCAGGCGCAGCGGGTCACGATCATGCGTGACCAGTGGGGCGTCGCCCACGTATACGGCAAGACGGACGCGGATGCTGTCTTCGGGATGATCTATGCGCAGGCGGAAGATGATTTCCGTCGCGTGGAGACCAACTACATCAATGCGATGGGGCGGCTCGCCGAAGTGGAGGGCGAAGCGCAGATCTGGCGCGACCTCCGCATGAAGCTGTTCATCGACACGCTCGATCTGAAGAAGATGTACGTGGCCAGCCCGCCAGCGATGAAGGCGCTGATGACCGCGTGGGCCGATGGACTCAACTACTTCCTGCAGACGCATCCGCAGGTGAAGCCGCGGCTCATCACGCAGTACCAGCCGTGGATGGCGCTGTCGTTCAGCGAAGGGTCGATCGGCGGTGATATCGAGTCGGTGAACTTGCGCGGGATTGAGCAGTTCTACGGCGCGCGCGCCGGCAGTACCCCTTCGGCGCCGTCACGTAATGAGCCGGACGCCGCCGAGTCGCCGTTCGGGCAGGAACCCGGCGGGTCGAACGGCTTTGCCGTGTCGCCGAAGAACACGGTGAACGGCCACGCCCTGCTGATGATCAACCCGCACACGTCGTTCTACTTCCGCCCCGAGATCCACATGGTGAGCGAGGAAGGGCTGAACGCGTACGGCGCGGTCACCTGGGGACAGTTCTTCATCTACCAGGGCTTCAATACGTGGCTCGGCTGGATGCACACCTCCGGCGGCGGCGACGTGATCGACGAGTACCGCGAGGTGGTGATCACCCGCGGTGCGGCGCGGTTCACCAGGCACGGCGCGACGGAGCGCCCG
>JBDKIJ010000438.1:0-5466 GCA_039797155.1 Gemmatimonadota bacterium
TGCTGCAACTCGTCCGGGACCGGCTCGGCGGCCGGGGGAACAACGATCTTGTGCCCAGCGCGTTCGAGCGCGATGGCCTGATCGAGCAAACGTTCGAGCGCGCGTCGACGGTGCTCCACATCGGCCACCGTGCGGAAGCGCACGAAGCGGACGAAGCGCGAGTTCGGCCCGGCCGATTCCAGCACGGTATCTGGGTCATCGAGCGCCATGCCTTTGAAAAAACTGACGGCACAATGGTCGTTGAATACCGCCAACATCACCACGTTCCTACCATCGACCATGTAGCAGGGCGAACCCCACTTCATGGTCTCCGTGAGGCCGCTGGCCAGCACCAGATCCCGCAACAACTCGAGGGGAGCGGTCCATCGATGCACCTTGCATGACGGAGTGCGGTAACGGTCGCACCGACCGCACCCGTCGCGTATGAACGCCTCGGCGCTCTCCGTATTCATGGACATCCCGGTGCGCCGATGCGGAATCAGTAGTTGTCGATCTGAGCGCGCTGCAGCGCTCCGGAATAATCGACGTACCCGACCTTCGTCTCCGAGTAGAACTCGTAGACCTCCCAACCGCCTTCCCGGTGGCCATTCCCGGTCTCCTTGACGCCGCCGAAGGGCAGATGGGCCTCAGCACCAATGGTCGGCGCATTCACGTACGTAATGCCGTTATCGAGGTCCTGCATGGCCCGGAACGCCACGTTCACGTTGCTGGTGTAGACCGAGCTGGAAAGCCCGTACCGCACCCCATTGTTGACGGCGAACGCCTCTTCCACAGAGTCCACGGCAATCACGGACAGGACCGGGCCGAAAATTTCTTCCTGATCGAGACGCGAACCGGCCGTCACGCCGGTGAAGATCGTCGGCTGAAAGAAGAATCCGTGCGCCAGATCACCGTCGGTGGCGCGAGCCCCGCCGCACACCAGCGTGGCACCCTGCGCCTTGCCGATCTCGATATACCGCTCGACCTTCTCGCGCGCGGCATCATTCACGAGCGGACCAACATCCGTCCCAGCGACCCGGCCATCGCCCAACCGCAGCCCCGTGGCGCGCTCCGCGAGCCGCGCCACGAACGCATCGTGAATGTCGCGCTGGAGCACCAGACGGCTCGTCGCGGTGCAACGCTGGCCGGTCGTCCCGAACGCGCCCCAGAGCACGCCGTCCAACGCCAAATCGAGATCGGCGTCGTTCAGCACGATCTGCGCGTTCTTGCCCCCCATTTCGAGCGACAAGCGCTTGTGCATCCGCCCGCACGTTTCCCCCACGAAACGCCCCGTCTCGGTGCTACCGGTGAACGAGATCACCGGCACCTGTGGATGTTCGACGAGCGCCTTGCCCACCACCTCACCCATTCCGTGGACGAGCTGAATCACCTCTGGCGGGAGCCCCGCTTCCAACAGAATCTCGACCAGTACCGTCGCGGTATGCGGCACGTCCTCAGCCGGCTTGAGGATCACGGCGTTACCACAGAGGAGCGCGGGGAATGCCTTCCACGTCGGAATCGCCAACGGGAAGTTGAACGGGGTGATAAGCCCACACACGCCGATGGGACGACGCATGCTCATCGCCCACTTGTTCGCCAGTTCGCTCGGGACGGTATGGCCGAAGAGACGACGCCCTTCCGTAGCGGCGTAATAGGCCGTGTCGATCCCCTCCTGCACGTCACCGCGCGTCTCGGCGAGCGGCTTCCCCATCTCGCGCGTCATGATGTTTGCGAGTTCCTCCTTCCGGGCGGCGAGCAGGTCGCCCACGCGGCGCAGCACATCACCACGAGCAGGTGCCGGCGTCTTGCGCCACACCGCAAACCCGCGCTGGGCGCTGGCCACCGCATCCTCGATATCCGCGACGCCAGACGCCGGGAAGCGACCGATGCAATCGCGTTGGTCTGCGGGATTGCGGTTTTCGAAATACGCGCCCGTCGACGGAGCCACCCACTGGCCCCCAATGAAATTGCGGAAGTCGCTCATGTATGCGTCCAGTTGGTAAGGAAGATCAGGCCGATGCTTCGGCTTCGGATGTCACATCCTGCACGGTACAACTCCACTGCGCGCCATGCTCCGACGTGGGCACCGCGTACCCCACGCGCGGCAACACATCACGCCCTGCCAGCACGAGCCCCCACACCACCACCAAAAGGGCGATCGTATGCGCAACGCCAAGACGATGACGCCAGGTACCGACGGCCGTCCAGCATCCCATCACGGCCACGCCGGTAGCGGCGGCGACGAACCCGATGAGTGGCGCACCACAGCGTGCTGGCCATGGCCAGACCCAGAGACTTACAGCTGCGGCCATCGTCAACCCCAGCTGCACCCAAATCACCCAGGAGCGCGCGCCGCGGACCGACGCCGCTGGCGGTGCGGCCGCTCGGGATGCACCAACGGAAACCGCCGACGCGCGCGGCGGTGCCGCGGGCGCCACGCGTGCATCAGGGACGGCCGCGATCTGCCGATCAATCGCAGCAAGCTCCTTCTCCCAGTCGCGCTCAGTCATCCGGCCTCCAGCATCCACGGGTCATTCCGACGAGGTCCCCTCACGTGATAGACCGTATCGCTCGATTTTCTTGTAGAGATTCGACCGAGGCATATCGAGCGCACGCGCCGTCTCGGACACGTTCCAATCGAACGCACGCAGCTTGGCCAAAAGGAAGGCCCGTTCGGCTGCCTGCTTGAACTCCTCGAAGGTGTCGCACGCCAAGAGCCCACCAAAAGCCGATGGGTCGGCGGTGCGACGTCCTCCCAATCGCTCGACATCGGACACGCCGATCGTTGGCGCTGTAGCGAGAATCACGAGCCGTTCCACCGTATTCCGCAGTTCGCGCACATTACCGGGCCAATCCAGTCCAGCCAATCGCTGCAAGGCGTCATCGGTGACACCGCGCGCCGGAAG
The DNA here is from genome assembly GCA_039797155.1 of Gemmatimonadota bacterium. GTDB lineage: Bacteria > Gemmatimonadota > Gemmatimonadetes > Gemmatimonadales > Gemmatimonadaceae > Gemmatimonas. The sequence continues at coordinate 2,886 of JBDKIJ010000438.1, forward strand.
GCCGTCGCGCGTGGCGAACTGTTGCAGGAAATGCGCGACAAGCAGCGGGATATCCTCTCGCCGATCGCGAAGCGCCGGCACCGCAATGGGCACCACATTGAGGCGGTAGTAAAGATCCTCGCGGAATCGACCGGCGCGAATTTCGTCCTCGAGATCCTTATTCGTCGCCGCCAGCACCCGCACGTCGACCTGCACCGGCTTGCTGCCGCCGATTCGCGTCACCACCCCGTCCTGCAGGACGCGCAGCACCTTCGCCTGGGCGCTCGGTGCCATATCCCCGATTTCGTCAAGAAACAGCGTCCCGCCATCTGCCTGCTCGAACTTCCCGGCGCGATCGGCAATGGCACCAGTGAAGGAGCCCTTCACATGACCGAACAATTCGCTTTCGATCAGTTCAGACGGAATCGCGGCGCAATTCACCTCGACGAAGGCTCGTTTGGCTCGAGGGGATCCCCGATGAATCGCGCGCGCCACCAGCTCCTTGCCTGTGCCATTCTCACCCGTGATGAGCACGCGCGCTGGCGTGGCCGCCACCTTGTCGATTCGTTCGAGCAGGGTCTGCACGACGGACGATCGACCAACGATTTCATAGCGCGATTCAATCGTCGCGCGGAGGGTCGCGTTCTCTTCGGTGAGTTGCCGGGTAGCAAAGGCGTTCCGCAGCAGCACGAGGACGCGATCGGTGTCGAGCGGCTTCTCGAGAATATCGTACGCGCCGAGCTGCGTGGCTTCGACCGCGGTCTGGATCGTGGCATGCCCGCTGATCATCACGACGGTCGCCGACGGATCCGCCTGACGCAGGCGCTTGAGGACCTCGAGCCCATCCAGCCCCGCCATCTTTACATCGAGGAAGACGAGCTGCGGCCGGAAGCCCTCGTACACGGCAAGCGCCTCGGTGCCGCCGCTCGCGGTCTTGACTTCGAAGCCCTCGTATTCGAGCAGCTGCCCCAGCGCCTGCCGAATCCCCGGTTCGTCGTCCACCACCAGAATCCGTCGACTCATCGGGAACGCCTCACCACGTTGCGGTACACCGTGGCTCGTCCATTCACGACGCGTACGTCGGACACGATTGAGGGAAGACGGACCGGCAACGCATCGTCCGCCACGCCGGCAAGATTGGGAACGGTCGCGAGGGAGTCCTTGGCTCGCTGTGCGCGATCTGTCACCTGCCGCACCTTCCGGGCAATCGGCGGGATGAGTCGCGACGGAATTTCAATCGCGCCCACCGAAAGTGACTGGATGCGATACTGGGAGAGCCCCGGACGCACCGGCTCGAAGACGCCGGCAAATTCCAGGGTGTCGACGCCATCGAGGGTGGCACCAATCAGGGCGCCAAGGGCCCCGCTCCCGGCAAAGTCGCGTCGCGCAATGATGGTCCGCAACAGGAGTCGATCGTCATCAATGGCGATCTCCGAACGCCCTGCTGATGGAGGCAAGGCCGCGCGAAGCGGTGCCAACACCACAGCCAACTGGCCGGCATCCAGCGTCACATAGGCGGGCGCGTCGGACGCACGGAACGGACGCAGCGGGTCGGCGCTCCGCGCTACACCCGACCCAAGACGAACCCACCGCGAGCCTTCGCTGCGCGCCGCTGTTCCTTCGCGCACCGCGGGCTCACGTGTCGATCCGGTCGTGCTCCCCATCTCGGCCTCCTCCGAGGACGGCCGATCCAGTCGCTCACTCACTTTCTCCGCCGCACGCGATACGCCGTCAGCGGTCCGCTCCACGGACTGCGACACGAGGGACGGCACACGATCACCGTACAGCCAGTAGCCGACGGCACCGCCGATGAGCAGCACGACAAGACAGCCGATTCGTCCGATACAGCCCACGAGGAAGAGTGCGAAGGGTTCACCTAGAAGGTACCGGGGCCACCGTCACGGCGGCACCACCCGCCTTGAACCCTCCGTCGGGGTAGGATGTTCATCGGCGGTGTCGGCTGGCCGATACCGCAGGGCCTCACTGATGTGGGCGACATCCACCGTGTCGGTGCCGTCGAGATCCGCGATCGTGCGCGCCACGCGCACCACCCGGTGATACGAGCGGGCCGACAGTGTCAGCCGCTCAGCGGCCCGTACCAGCAGCGCCGTGGCCGACGGCTCGAGACGGGCGGCGGGCACCACCACGCGCTGTGGGGCCGACGCGTTGGTCCACGACGGTCGCTCACTCATCCCGGCGAACGATTGATACCGCACGGACTGACGGGCACGCGCCGCGAGCACCCGCTCCCGCACCACGGCCGACGTGGCGCGCGACGGATCATCGGCCGCGGAGAGCGCGCTATCAGCCAAGGTGGCGGGTGCGACGCGCTGCACGGGCACATGCAAATCGATCCGGTCGGCCAGTGGCCCGGAAAGGCGCGCCCGATGCCGCTCCAGATCACCGACCGAGCATCGACAGGCGCGATCCGCACACCCGGCATAGCCGCAGGGACATGGATTACTCGCCGCCACCAGCATGAAGCGCGAAGGGAATTGCACGGCGCGTGCAGCACGTGCCACGACCACCTGCCTGTCGGCGCCGGACACTTCTGAGACAGACCCCTCCTACCAGTTCTGAGACAACAGCCTCAGAATATCGT